>NZ_LWGG01001554.1:0-2273 GCF_001635365.1 Oleiphilus sp. HI0128
TGGTGATTCCTTGGTTCTACCTGAAGGTCGGAGTTCTGCTCAGGTGCTGAATGATTTCGAGGCTCTGGTTGAAACAGGCTCCTATGTTTCTGAACTCGACTATTTCAAAGTAAAAGTTGAAAACGCAGGAACTATTGCAAAAGCTAAAAGCTATTTGGATGTCTATCTAGGGCTAACAAAGCCAGTTAAAGACGAGGATTCCACATTTGACTTGCTTAAGGAAGAGACAAATTCAATTGTTAAAGACAGAGTTTCGGAAGCCCTTTCCGCTTACTCTGATCTAAATGATTTTAAGCGGAAATTGAACGATGTTGATGGCTTTTATGAAGAGCTTCTCGAAGTTGGCTCATTTTCAGGTGTTAATTCGGTAGTAGCCAAATACTCAACTAAAGAGTCAGACCCGACGAAAGCAGAACACTGGTCAGCACTTAAGGACTCTTTTAGCGAACTGCAATCATTAGCAATGACAAGTAAAGAAATTGCTGAGCGCTATGATGTTGTCGCGTTTGATGAATCTAACGACGAGAAAACGCTTGTTGAAATAGCGCTTGAGACAAACGACCAAGTTGCAATTAGTAACTTGAAAGAACTTCGTGATTCCCTAGCTCAATCTTTACCTGTAATTGATCTAAAGGAGCTTGTTTATTTAGCCTATCGGAAAGAGGGAAACCCATCAGTCAAAGCAGGTTTGAATTCATTCTTTCACTCCATTATTACCTATCAAGACCTTATATCTATCGTTCAAAATCATCGAGCTGTCTACAGTTTTTTAGGCGTGCGTGAAGGTGTTGACGCCGCTGAAGATATACAAGCTATGCATAGTGAGCTAATGAGTCTGATGCAGCAGGAGGCTCAATTAGCATTCGATAGTATTTTACTTAGTACCGATGTAGAAAACGGGGTTTCTGCCAATAGGCTATCTTACGGTTCTTCAAACGGTGCCGCGAAACTGGAAGGGCTGTTTGTCGGCCAGTATCGAGGATTTATATATATAGAAGCAAACATGGTTCCTTCATCCGTTGACCTAAATAGTGGTAAAGCTCCTATATTGAGTAAAATGGTATCAATCATCCATACCGATGACATTCTCGGATACGGCGATAATGAAGCATTAGATGAGACTCGTTATTATGTTAAGAATGGTATTGTCCAGCGCAACGCAGAAGGCGAATTAATTACATCTTTGGCAGATTTTGAGTCAGGGGCATCTGACGAGTTGTTTACGGTGCAACCCTCTCGATATACAACCCCGCTTACTTCTCTTGCGGTAGAAATTGCTCAGCAAAAAGTCATTAACCTCCAGCCTCTTGTTGAACGCTTGAACGATGGTAATGGCTATCAGGGTTCCGCCGCCAATGAGAAAAATGTCTATTTTGATCTTGGTGAACAGGCTTTAAGCGAACTTCTTGAAGAGTCGCAAAGCATTGTGTCCAGGTCTTTTAATATTACAGAGGGGGATGAGCTGAAGAATATTTTCGCTATCAGTCCGGTCACTCTTCCTCACATGAAGTACTTTCAAGATGAGCTTGAGGCATCCTATCGTTATCGCTTTAATATCGAATATTACGGCGCGATGCTCCAGTCTCTTAAGTTAGCAAGTAATTTAGATTACGAAGTAGTTCAAAACGAGATTGCCAAGGATCTGTATGACGGACAAATTGATGGCAAGCAGAATTCTGAATTTATTGAATCCTTGTCTTCGATAAATAGTCTTACGTATTTTGCAACGAGAGAGCCGTCTTCCGCATTTATCCCAGATACCACGGTGAACGTTAGTGAATTGGGCCAACTGTTAGAGCAAGAGTTTGAACTGCTTGTTGGCGAAGACTCTGATTTCGGTGAATACAATTCTTATTTGCAAAATTTAGCGTTGGTTGGAGCGGCTGGTGGTGTAGATTCTGACGGTGACGGAATGCTCGATAATGATGACCCTGACCCATCAACTCCCAATGAGATTGTCGATAATGGTTATGATGGATTGCGTTCGGTTTCTGTGCAATTCGAAGACGCTTTACTAATGCCTATAGATCAAAGTCTAGTTCTGACAATCCCAATAGAGGAAGTTCAGACAGGTGATGATGAAAAGCNAAGCTGTGCGCCTCATGACTCCCAATGTATATTGGTTGGGGATATGTCGGTTGAAATAGAGGTCGCTTCCAGCATCAACGTAGCACCTGATACGCATAATGCGACTATTTCCTCTCGTCTGTTCGATAGTGGAAGTGCGCGTTTCTTAGAACTAAAAATCGATGGATCAAAAGCGGGTTCGTATT
>NZ_LWGG01001555.1:0-1736 GCF_001635365.1 Oleiphilus sp. HI0128
GCTATCTAGACCCTGTTCGTGGAGTAATAAGCTCTGCGTTAACACCGGTTCACTGGTTGAGTGATTTACCGGTTTCTATTAGTGAAGGCTTGAGTGAAAGCTTTACGAGCCGTTCCGATCTCCAAGAAAAAATCGATTTAATGGAATCCCGCATGTTGGTGCTTGAGCGCAAAGCTCAAAAACTCGCATCAGTAACGGCTGAGTTAAATCGCTTGCGTGAGCTACTGAATGCTTCTCGCATTGTTGACGATGGTGTCGTTGTTACCGAAATGATCGGTGTTAGCCCTGATTCTGACAATCAATACATCTTGCTTAACAAGGGCAGTCAAGACAGGGTTTATCTCGGTCAGGCCGTTCTTGATTCACAGGGATTGATGGGGCAAGTGGTTGAAGTAAATGAATTTACCAGCCGGGTCCTACTTATCTCTGATAGTCGTCATGCGGTTCCTGTCCAAGTAAATAGAAATGGTGTTAGGGCGATTGCTTATGGTGTTGGGGCGCTCGACTATCTTGAGCTAGGAAATGTTCCAGATACCTCTGATATTGAGGTGGGTGATCTTTTGGTAAGTTCTGGTCTAGGGGGGCGCTTCCCGGAAGGCTATCCAGTGGCAAGGATTAGCCAGATATCGCACCATGATGGACGCTCCTTTGCAGAGGTTCGCGCCAGGCCTGAAGCACAGTTGAATAGAAGTCGTCTCTTGCTTTTGGTGTTTAAAGAGGGGCAAAACGATAGTACCGTCATCGATGAGAATAAAGAACAATCTAGTACTAAGCAGCATGCGTCTGACGAGGTAAACGAATGACTCAGTCGAGAGTAAGTTGGGTGGCCGTTGCATTGTCTTTCGCCGCAGCTGCCGTATTGGAATTGTTAGCAATGCCGCAAATGCTACTTGCCTTTCGTCCTGAGTGGATGGTATTGACTTTGATATACTGGTTATTGAGGCACCCCGAACGTATTGGTCTGTTTTCTGCTTTTATTGTGGGCGCAATCATGGATGTGCTGTCAGGTACTTATCTCGGTATTCATATAATTGCTTGCTGTATCGTCTCTTATTTGGTTTTGACGATGCATCAACGCTTAAAAATGTTTCCGGTACTACAGCAGTCCTTGGTAATATTTTTTATTATCGGAATTTTGTTGATGATTGTGATGACTATCAGAGGAGCGCTTGGCGCTGTCGATAATAATATGTCTTATCTGGGAGCTGCACTATCAAGCGCCTTAGTTTGGCCTTTTGTATTAATTTTCACCGACCGTCTTGTTTTTGCATTGCGATAATAAAAAAACGCTTTGATATGCCGCTTCGTTTCAATAGCTGCTAATCTTATTATTTTGACAGGAAAGTTTCAGGTAGTGCTATGAGTGAAGAGCTTTTAATTAACGTTACGCCGGTTGAAACTCGTGTAGCGCTTGTAGAAAACGGAATGCTGCAAGAAGTGTATATCGAGCGTTCAAGTTGTCGTGGCTTCGTTGGTAATATCTACAAAGGAAAAGTAGTCCGTGTGCTTCCTGGAATGGAGGCTGCATTTGTTGATATTGGTCTTGAGCGCGCCGCATTTATACACGTTTCTGATATCACCTCTAACCCACAAGTCGGTGAAACTGGCGAAAGTGAGAATAATGCAGATATCGCATTATTGTTGCGCGAAGGTCAAGAGCTTGTTGTTCAAGTCATCAAGGATCCCATTGGTACGAAAGGTGCCCGTTTAACCACTCAGCTGTCAATTGCTAGCCG
>NZ_LWGG01001556.1:0-1463 GCF_001635365.1 Oleiphilus sp. HI0128
TTACAGGATAGCGATGTTGATCTGGCGCGAGTGACGGAAGACCTCATCTCCTTGCTGGTGCAGAAAGGTATTATTTTGTTTACCGAACTGCCTAGCGCAGTACAGGCTAAGCTTGTTGATAGAGAAAAGCTGAGAGAAAAATTGGGCCAGGTGAATGTGTCTATATTATCGGAGGGCGATACGCTCTAGCTAAGTATTCAACTCTCTTAAGTAATGAGATGGTTGTCTTGAAAGTTTTGCTGAGTAATTTGCTGTAAAATCTCGCTTGCACTTGTATTGGCATTGTCTAGGGTCTCGCCCGTGGACTGATGGCTAGAGTTAGCCTTTCCGAATACGCTTTCTAGGTCGTTCTCTGTGTCATCATGTAGAACTTGATTTAACTCTAGGGTCTCTGGCTCGCTGGAGCTGTTGTTGGCAAAGAGTGGCTGATCACTTCCTTCAATCTTGATAATGACTGTTTGTGTCGTGCCATCAACACTTTCGACAACAAATGTGTCGAACAAGCGTTCTTTCTCTCCCAAAGAGATGACACTCGGGTTGTCAGTATTTAGTTCGTATCGCCAGTTGCCATGTTCATCAATACTGCCAGTGCCATAGTTAGAGCGGGTGGCAATGTCTTCGGCTGCTATAAAGTGAGATTGACCAAAGTCAGGGTCGTCGATGTTTAGCTTCTGTTCGGCGTAAGTGGCATTGGCTAAGTCGATCGTTTCAGAGTTGTCACCGCTTAAAAAAGGCTTGTCATCGGCGCCAAAAATAGTGATCTTGAGAAGTTGATTAGTACCGTCCACGCTTTTTAGCGGGATTAGGTCATGCAAAGTGTCGTTTTGATGAAGGCTTTTTACTGCGTCTGACTCACTATTGAGCGAATAAGTCCATTCGCCACTAGCGGAAATACTTACAAAGCCGTATGTGCCTTCAACCATGTCTTCAGCCAGCATTTGGGCTTCATCTTGGTCGAGGTCTTTAACAGTAAGCGTGCCGCTGATCGTTTCGGGTCTTTCACCAGGGCTATAGTTACTTAGTGCTGAAACTTCAGCGCTCTTGTCGCCAGAGATTGTTGCGCTGTCGTTAATCCCATGTATGGTGATATTGAGGGTAAATTTGTCGCCACTTTTGCTGATTAGGTCGATGCTGTCGATAAGGGAGTCGTTTGCCCCCAGTTCTTGAATTTTCGAAGTGTTGTTGTCTAGCGTGTATTGCCAGCTGCCGTCGCTGTTGTAATTGATTTGGCCATAAGCTGTTTCATGACTGGTTTCGTCAAATTCATAGTTTGTATCAACTTGGCCGCTTACTTCAAAGTGAATGTCTTCAGTAGTGCTTCGGTGCAGAGTTCCAAGGGATTTGCTGGAATGATCTATCTCTGCTTCTGTGTGAGGCGGTATGGCAGTTGAAGTGCTGACTTGTTCACTATTTTGTTCGTCTAAACTGGCTACTTCGTATTTGCTTTGCTTCGCTGAGTTGGC
>NZ_LWGG01001557.1:0-1048 GCF_001635365.1 Oleiphilus sp. HI0128
ACTAACGACGCGATCATTTAATCTAAAGGGTAACTTAACAGCTCTGCCAGTTGCTGCTCCCAGAAGTCTGCAATAGCTTCAATTGGGGCTGCCCGAACCACTTCCAATACAAAACCGAGGGTTAGCATCAGGCGAGCCTGTTCATGCGTTACGCCACGCGTTTTAAGGTAGTACAGTTCAGTTTCGTCTAACTGACCAATGGTTGTACCGTGAGCACATTTCACGTCATCGGCATAAATTTCCAGCTCGGGCTTGGAATCGATTTCAGCAGACGATGAAAGAAGAAGGTTCTTGTTATTCATTGAACCTAAGGTCTTCTGTGCGTCCGGGTGAATGTGAATTCGGCCATTAAAGACGATATGGGACTTATTGTCGGCAATACAACGGTAAGTCTCATTACTGGTGCAGTTTGGTGCAATATGTTCGATACAGGTATGGTTATCGTAATGCTGCTGACCGGTGGTGACAGTAACACCGTTAAGATCACACTCAGCACCTGCTTCTAACATCTGCACGTGCAAGTCGTGACGACCCACTTGGCTGCCCAAACCTAAAGAGTAGCTCTTGAAGTTAGCGTTACGATAGAGCGCGACACCGGTAAAACCGATTTGCTTGGCTGGCGTAGATTCAAGGTTCATACGCAAGTACTTTACATGAGCATTATCAGCAATACGCAGGTCACATACACTGTTAACAAGCCCTTGAGCACCTTCTTCGGCGTCAATGACGAGTTCTTCAATAAAGGTTGCTTCGGCATTTGCTTCAACGTTAATGAAAACGCGTGGCTGGCTCAGGCCGCTAGCATTGCTATGAAAAACCAACTTGAGTGGTTTGCCCAGTTGAGTATTCTTCGCAACGTTGATGAACAAGCCATCTTGCATCAAACCCGCATTCAGTTTTGCAAACAGCAAATGCTCTGCAGAATTACTTATGCTATTGGCGACAAGCTCGCACTCTTTCTCATCAAGAGAAGACAAACTTTTGATGGTGATACCCGCTTGTGACAAGGCATCAGCGTCATAGCTTGGCGCATTATTATTGGCGATCA
>NZ_LWGG01001558.1:0-1143 GCF_001635365.1 Oleiphilus sp. HI0128
TGCGAGAATGAATTCATTGCCTTATTGGTCTGCAGGTAGTCGGTAACGATTTCGCCATTTACATGACCTCCTTTAAGTAGAACGCTACATGCAAATAACTCAGATAATAATAAGGCCTTATTCTGAGTGCATAAATTTTCAGTGTCTTTTCCTTTAAATTGGAGCAGGTAGTTTGCTTCCATAAGGTTGGGTGTTATTAGAGTGGCCAAAGGAAACAAGTTCTCAACCAGGGCTGTTCTTGCGGCTTCTTCTAGAAGCATTACGCCTGAACTGGAAGTAAGGACTGGGTCGATTACTATAGGTGTACTTGTGTTGTTGGAAAGGCATTCTACGACCTCGTTAATAATTTCACTTGAATACAGCATTCCTATCTTTATAGCTTTAAAGTTTATGTCGCTGATGACTGTTTGTAGCTGATCCTTCACAACTTTCGCTGGTAGTGGATAGGTGGCCTTAACTCCCTTTGAGTTTTGAGCTGTGACATTGGTGATGACTGATGCTCCATAGACATTTAAGGCAGTAAATGTTTTGATATCTGCTTGTATGCCTGCACCGCCTGAAGAGTCAGAGCCGGCAATTGTTAGTACATTTGGTGTATACTTCATATAAAGAAGGTCACTTGTAGTTTTGTTCCATGTTGTGTTGCTTAGGTTGAACAACATTTAGATGTTACCAAAGTTTATTATGCCCTACCTTTTCCTTTCCTTGCTTCTTTTATTTACCCTTACTACGAATGCCGGCGTAACGGCAGAAGATATTTTAGGTGAATACTGGAAAGACCCCTTGTTTGGTCAGGCTGCGACTGATCGTACCGTCGAGCTTGAAGTGCTTGTTGGTAGGGTGTGGCCGCAATCTGTCAATATTAGTTCTGGTTCAAAGGTCAGAGTACTTGTTAAAAATCGTACTAACGAGCCTCATTTGCTCGTTTTTACAAAGGACCTGAAAGCTTTATACCAGTCAGAAGCGTACAAGATGTTTGTTCTTGACGAACTCTATCACTCTAAGAAAAAGGCGCAGCAGGGTTCAGGGCATTCGCACTCCGGGAATAGTGTAGGGGATGCAGAATCTATTGTTAAACCGCTATCTCAGAACCCTTCAGTGTTTGTTGTAGGTGGTGATAGAAAAGAAGTGTTAATTGAGTTT
>NZ_LWGG01001559.1:0-1102 GCF_001635365.1 Oleiphilus sp. HI0128
TGTTTAAATTCTATCCTGTCTTAATTGGCCTTCGTTATACATCGGCGAAGCGCAAAAACCACTTCATTTCATTTATCTCGCTAACGTCGATGGTGGGCTTGATAATTGGTGTGGCTCTACTTATTACTGTGCTCTCTGTTATGAACGGTTTTGATCGTGAATTACAGCAAAGAATCTTGGGTATGGTGCCGCATGCAGTGATTAAACCTTATAGTGATATGCGAGACTGGCAAACACTTCAGGATTCTGTACTTGAAAATGAGAAAGTGCTTGCTGCCGCGCCGTTTATAAATGCTCAAGGAATGGTGACGCGTAACGGTGCAGTTCACGGTGTTCAGCTGAATGGCGTTTTACCTGAAGAAGAAACATCGGTCTCGATTATCAGTGAGCATATGATTCGAGGTTCTCTTGAGGATTTGAAATCAGGTGAGTTCGGCATGATTATCGGTGAAATACTATCCCGGCAATTGCGCGTTGATGTCGGGGATAAAGTCACTGTCGTTTTACCCGAAGCTTCCTTAACGCCTGCAGGTGTGTTTCCAAGGTTAAAGCGTTTTGTTGTAAAAGGTATTTTCAGTGTAGGAGCCGACCTGGATGCTTCGCTGACCATGATTCATATGGATGACGCGGCAAAAATGTTACGTATCAAAGGTTCAGTGCACGGCTTGCGCTTAAAAATGCATGACCTGTTTGATGCACCCTATATTGCTCGCCAGATAGCGATGAACCTGGATGAAGGTTTTTATAGCGTAGACTGGACCAGAACCCACGGAAACCTGTTTCAGGCAATTCGCATGGAAAAGACTATGATTGGCCTATTGTTGATGGTTATTGTTGCGGTTGCCGCCTTTAATATTATCTCTACTTTAGTGATGGTTGTGAC
Source organism: Oleiphilus sp. HI0128 (assembly GCF_001635365.1). Taxonomy (NCBI): domain Bacteria; kingdom Pseudomonadati; phylum Pseudomonadota; class Gammaproteobacteria; order Oceanospirillales; family Oleiphilaceae; genus Oleiphilus; species Oleiphilus sp. HI0128. The sequence goes on from NZ_LWGG01001559.1 coordinate 884, forward strand.
GGATAAGAAAGCTGACATAGCGATCCTCCGCACCATGGGGGCGAGCCCCAAGGCGATTATGGGGATATTTGTTGTGCAAGGTGCTTATATCGGGATCGTAGGAACCCTGGTCGGCACCGTATTAGGCGTGCTACTCGCTTTGAATGTCAGCGATATTATTCAGGGAATAGAGAGTCTTCTGAAGATGCAGTTTCTCAACCCGGATGTCTATTTTATTAG
>NZ_LWGG01001560.1:0-809 GCF_001635365.1 Oleiphilus sp. HI0128
CGCACTGTTTGACGTGAGCGATATGAGCAACCCGCTATTAGTGAATGAAGTACTGCTTGAAGGCGACACATCATATTCTCCTGCCGAATACACTCATACGGCCTTAAGTATCTTACCCGGCAACGATGAACACTCATGGCGTCTAGGTTTTTCAGCGAGCATATTAGAGGACTGGCAGTGGCAAAAAGACGCCTACTATCTTTTTGAGGTCAGAGATACTGAACACCCTGAGGGTGCTAGTCTAAATCAAGCCGGAAGCATAGTCGGTAGCGAACTCGGCACCGGGCAGTCAGGTAGTTATTACTATTCATCCTACGACCGAGGGGTTCTCACTGGCACTCACGTTCACTACTCTCATAGAGGATACTTGATCACAGAATTGTGGGATGACCTGGCTAACCCCGCTGACTGAATGAAACCCTTTTTTAAGCTTGTCGAAGCGTCAAGCTTACTTAGATGTAGGTGCAAACATTACATTTTCGACGCTACGTTTTGCCGGTTGATAAGTGTTCACTTTATGCTCGGCAGGGTAACCGATCGAAAGACCGCATAGCAGTTTATAGTCTTCTTCTATATCGAAATGCTTTTTGATCGGACTTGCCCAAGTGGCAATAGCGGCTTGAGGACAGGACCCCAACCCTTCTTCTACGGCAGCGAGCATGAGTGATTGCATAAAGATACCGGCGTCCAAAGCACTATAAAGACCAAGTTTGTCATTGATAAATATAAAAATTGCAGTGGGCGCACCAAAAAACTCAAAATTCTTTTGCATTTGCGCCTCACGTGCCTCGTAGTCACTTCTTTCAATG
>NZ_LWGG01001561.1:0-1365 GCF_001635365.1 Oleiphilus sp. HI0128
TTTTCGTGGGGCACACCAAACTAAAAGGTACGTTTGATATCCCTGTAGAAGTTTTCGTGTGAACCTAATGCCATCAACTCAAGGGTAAGTACACCTTCGTCATAGCTATAGCCAAGTAACGTAAGTTGCTTAATCATCTTAAATTTATAAACTCTAAGAAACGCAAGATCACCTCGTTTCTGCTCACCTAAAAGTGGGTCTTTAACAAGCTCTTTTACAGCATTATCCAAGTCTTTCTTCTGGTTAGGTTTTAATTTCTTTACTGCTTTTTTAAAAGTTGGCGTTTGTAAAATATTCTCAACTTTAGCCAAAGTCGTAGCGCTCCAACTTACCTGCTTCTTTTTCTGCTTGGGCAATAATGGCTTGCTTTACAAACTCATATGGCAAATCAGGGTTATCTTCCATCATTTCACCAATTTTTGCCCAATGTTCAATCTGCTTTGGTGGCGTCCTATTGTAAGCCTTAGCCATAATGGTGGCTTTTTCAATAAGATCTTGGTCTAATCTTACGCTATTAGTTGCCATAGTTAATGCTCCTGTAACAATCTGCATTAATTGTGGCATATTGCTACAAATAAATAAAGTTATAACCAACGGCTCAAACGGACTCCGTAACAGTCGCACCTTTTTTGTTCCAAAAAAGTCGCCACAGTTACTACGCCGTTTAGCCGGGCGTTGGTATGACTCCCCACGTCAAGCAAACTGCACAAATTCCTGCCGATAGCACGGCCAGAGTTTTTTCTTTTTTAGTCAACTTCTTTTGTTTAAGAAGCATTAGCGCATCAGATGAAGCAGATAATTTCGACGGTTATCATGCTGGTATTCGTGGGTTGCTCTTTTTTTAAAGAACCTATCCGACCTTACTTTTTACGTCGTGGTGTCTGTCTTCAGTCTATGCTCGTGGATCAATGCGATGAAGCTACATTGCCTACCTAACGCCGTCGGTGATTACACCACACTCGTTGCTTGACCCAATGCGCTAACGCTAAACTCATTAAGCTGGTACTCTTGATAAACGTGTTTTTGGGTCGACCTTAAGTCAAATGACTTCTCGTGATATCGACCAGATAAAGGCAATCATTTCACGGGCTATTGCGGTCACGACCACATTGTAATTTTGACCGCGCTTCATAAGCCTCTGATATCGTTTTCACAGCCTTAGTTGCGCTTGCCATGCTTGATCGATAATCTCCTTAGGTAGACCTTCCTGTCTTACCTGCATTTCTTTGGATATTCGTGCGCTATACCGATAGCTGTGCGCTCCCTCAATCAACAGTTTCTGACGCGTCCATTACCGCACTTTGTAATGCTGCCAAGTTTTCGTTTATCGCGACTAGAATGCTCACTCGGGGTGAGCCCGACATA
>NZ_LWGG01001562.1:0-695 GCF_001635365.1 Oleiphilus sp. HI0128
AATATCCGGGCTTGGCCCACTTTCTTGAACATATGCTCTTCCTTGGCACTGAAAAATTCCCTGAGCCTGATGCTTATCAGAAATATATCACTCAACATGGCGGCTCACACAATGCATATACTTCACCTGAAAATACAAACTATTTCTTTGATATCCGACCCGAATTCCTAGAAGCGGCGCTTGAACGCTTTTCTGAGCAGTTCACTCACCCGCTTTTTAACGCCGAGTATGTCGAGCGTGAAGTTAACGCTGTTCATTCCGAATACACATCCAAAGTCAAGGATGATGGACGACGCTTTTATTCTGTAATAAAAGCAGTATTAGCCGACGATCACCCCTATAGCCGCTTTTCTGTTGGAAACCTTGAAACCCTGAGTGACAAAGGCGAAGAAAAGTTACGCGACACTTTATTAGAGTTTTATCAAAAGAATTACTCTGCGAATCAAATGACTTTGGTAATTTTGGGGAAAGAGCCTCTTTCAACACTTAAAAAGTGGACACTAGCCAAGTTCAGTAACATTCCAAACAGCAACGTCGAGTTTACCGACATATCGCAAGATTTCTTCGCAGAAGATTTCCTACCTGTAAAAGTTGAAGCGCAATCGATAATGGACAAGCGATCAATGATGCTCGCATTCCCCATACCATCATCAAGCCTTCACCAAGACTCAAAGCCTGTATCCTACCTATCAAAC
>NZ_LWGG01001563.1:0-767 GCF_001635365.1 Oleiphilus sp. HI0128
TGGCAAGTTTTGAAACTCACAATACCGTCCAATGTATCGTTTCCTATAGATGTACAGCTTTATATTTATTCGAGCAGCAAGACTAGCTACCCATCACAATCAGGCGGACAGTTTAACAGCTAGTTAATCTAATTTTTGCGATCTACCGCATGTCATCGAGAATCCGAATACCTGTAAAGACTATCTCACCCCGGGATTTGCACTAGAAGAAGACAATTTACCCAAGCTCGCCTCCAAATCAATGACTCTTTTTATAAGCTGGCGGCGACTTTCATCTATCGACAGCAAGCTTTCCTGGTTTTCTAATTGAACTTTGGCGCTATCACTCATACGAGCCTGTAGCGCAGCAATACGTTTTTCAAACTCTTGAGTACTCGAATCGAAAGTGCTCAATTTTTCATTAAACTGCGTCAAAAACTCTTCTCGTTCAGCTCGAGTAATTGACAACTCCCCTGACAACGAAGCTATACGACCATCTAATACTGACATCCCTTTATCAGAGTCCGCTTTCAATGCTGATAATGAAACCTCATGAGTAGCTAAAGATTTTTGACTCTCGGCAAGCTTTTTCGTTAGCGCTTCTATTTTCTTTTCATGACCTTGAATAGTTTTACGATTCCTATCATAAGACACACCCCACAGCTTTCGAACCTCCGACTCCAGAAAAGCCATTTTCTTCTCTGCAGATGTGCCGGTTTGCATTAGTTCAGCACCCGTTTCACTAACCTCCCCTTCCAAACGAGCCAACAACAACTTGCTTTGCCCTA
>NZ_LWGG01001564.1:0-1007 GCF_001635365.1 Oleiphilus sp. HI0128
CAACAGGCTCAGACTTATGACCATTGAGTGGGATGAGCGCGATTTGGAAAGGCGCTATCGATTCAGGCCAGATAATGCCATTGTCATCGTTATTTTGTTCAATAGCTGCCGCTACAATACGCGATACACCGATGCCGTAACAGCCCATCTCCATAATGGTGGCTTTGCCATTTTCGTTTAATACCGAGGCATTCATTGCGGAACTGTATTTGTTGCCCAACTTAAAGATATGACCGACTTCGATACCGCGTTTGATTTCGAGTGTACCTTTGCCGTCAGGGCTGGTATCACCTTCAAGAACGTTACGCAGGTCAACGACTTCACCTAGTTCAAGATCTCTTTGCCAATTGACGTCTGTTAAATGAACGCCATCTTTATTCGCGCCACAAGTGAAGTCTGAACACAGTGCAGCGGTGCGATCGACAAATACAGTGATGTCTTTTAGTCCGACCGGGCCAATGGAACCTATATTCGCTCCCGTTGCGGCTTTCACCTGTTCTTCATTTGCGAACACTAAGGGAGAGGCGACGCCTTCAAGTTTTTCAGCTTTGATTTCGTTCAAACTGTGGTCGCCCCTTAATACCAGCGCTACCAAGGGTGCATTGCCGTCTTCATCTTCTTCGCCAAGAACCAGTAAGGTTTTGATAACCGAGCTAGCGGGAACAGATAAGAAAGAAGTGACCTCTTCAATGGTTTTCTGTTCAGGCGTAGCGACTTCTTCCATGGCTTTGCTTGGTGCTGCTAGCTCACCTTCAGGTGCGAGGGCTTCAGCCAGCTCAATATTGGCTGCATAGTTACTTTCTGTGCTGAAAGCGATATCGTCTTCACCTGAATCGGCCAGCACATGGAATTCATGTGAAGCATTGCCGCCGATGCTGCCTGAGTCAGCCTGCACAGCGCGGAAGTCTAGACCAAGACGCGTAAATATATTGGTGTAGGTGTCGTACATGAGTTCATAGGTCTCGTCCAGAGAATCCTGGACGAGACCTATGAACTCATGTACGACA
>NZ_LWGG01001565.1:0-929 GCF_001635365.1 Oleiphilus sp. HI0128
CCTTCCCGTTATGTGGCAATAACTCATCCAGCCGATTATTCTTATGCGACGGTAATCGGTTAAGCACATCTTTCTGATAGGCGTATGCTTCCAATCCATTCATCTTGGCGGTTTGGATTAACGACATAATTGTAATGTTTAAGGGGACGGAGGGATTATTTATTAGCCATTTTTTGGTCTCCCTCTACGCATCTGGCCAATCTTTTGCCCTGTCTTCTCGGCAACTTGGATCTTGAACCTATCGGAACCCAGCGGTTGGCAATAGTGTTCTGCTAACCGAATCCCGTGCACATCTGAGCCACTCAAGCTTTCTTTAAATAACTCACGATATTGATAGCATCTTTGCTCTATATCACTGCCTAACTCAAGATACAGTTCATGCGGAGTTGTCACAACATGCTCATCACCATAGGCATTTGAGCCATAGCTACTCCATTTGTACTCTTCCGGCCGCTCAACCATTTTCGCTGTCACCGGATTTAGTTCGATATATCGATAACATTTCAACAAATAGGCCACCCCATCAATAGGGCTTGATTTGTGCCTACCTTCCCATAACGTTCCTGTGCGCTTGTACGTCTTATTAAAGTACTGCGCATAACGGCTACCCAACACCTTCATCACTTGAGAAATACCATCTTGCTCTGAAGCTGTCATAAGTAAATGCACATGATTGGTCATCAAAACATAACTATGAAGCGCCACATTGTAACGGCTCAGTACCTCGCCTAGAACATGCAAGTAAAATTGGTAATCTTCAGGTGAGTAAAAACAGGCTTCTCGATTATTCCCGCGCTGAACAATATGAAAGGGCACGTCAGGCAAATACATCCTTTTTCTTCTCGGCATCGCAAACTCCTTTTTGCGTATGGATTAAGAATCATTGAAAGTATCAAAGTTTGGGTTTACGGAGAAGTTTGTCTGCTGGT
>NZ_LWGG01001566.1:0-707 GCF_001635365.1 Oleiphilus sp. HI0128
TCGATATAAGCTTCGTCCAGTTCGACATCTATGACTTCACCTAAATCATATTGACCATTCAAGTTCGCATCAATAAATGACTCCTCTCCAGTCGTACGTGCCATAATATGCACTAAACCGTTATCGGGACGCGGATTCGAACTTGTCCAATCAACTGAACAAAAGCCACTATCTAATTCACAGGAACCCACTATCTGACCACCGGTTGTCACAAAAGAAACCTGAGTACCATCTCTAGCCTCATTATTAAAGCGGTCACCTGCGCGCACAGTCATTCGAGAAGTTGTTCCAGAAATATCCCAACCACGAGGGTTAAAGGTCTCTACAGATAAAGTAAAGCTGTCTTGGTCAGGAAGTCCACCCAGAACGGCAATTGAATCAGATGTCGTAGTTGTCGTTGCAGTTGAACCATCCTCATACTCAACAGTTACCGTTGCAATGATTGCCACACTAATGTTAACGCCACCAGCAGTAAGCTGTACTAGGTGAATTAGCTTTCATCCGTTACCGAAGAATAAGTCGATAAGCCATTAGGGAAAGTAATCCCCCCCACATTCGTTGACAGAGAATATTCAATTGTTTCACCTGCCATCGGCTCGCCCGTCGCATCGTTCAAACTGAAGGTAACGGTTGTAACCTCTGGGTGAGCACTTGAGCCACTGCCTTTCAACGCGATGGTTGAAGGATCAGCCGATACAAAAGCTAAT
>NZ_LWGG01001567.1:0-1027 GCF_001635365.1 Oleiphilus sp. HI0128
TTATAATTAGTAATTCAGGGTCGAGTCTGTTGATGGTCTCAAGAAGTACTTCGTGTTCAGGATACTTCCGAAGAACATTGCTCCAAACATCTCGAGCCTCTGTTGTTTGATTTAGAGACCAAAGAACTTCACCCAAGTGTGCTGCGACTTCTCCATCCTGGAATTGTTGAAAGGCCTTGAACAAGAATACCAATGCTTCTTTATTTTGCTTAAGTCGATATAGTACCCAGCCCATGCTATCTAAAATGGCGGGGTTATTCGGCTTGAGCGCTAAAGCTTTTTGAATTAGTTCAAATGCTTCTTGAGTACGATCGGTTCGGTCGGCCAAGGTGTAGCCAAGTGCATTGATAGCAATCGCATTGTTCGGGTTCAGTTCTATTAGCTTTCTTAGATCTTGCTCCATTCCTGCCAAATCATCGTCTGCTTCTCGATTCATTGCTCGAGCGTAGAGTAGCTGGTCATCTTCGGGGAATGCTTGAATGGCGGCGTTGAGTGAGGCATTCATGCGGTCTGTTTCACCTGCACTAGATAGTAATTTAACTTCCAGTAGCCATAACTTAAGAGGGCTTGCTCCAGGTTTCTTTCTCAATTCAGCGAGTCTGTTTAGCATCTCGTCTTGCTGTTCGTTGTGAACCATTAGGAAACTTGAGCGCTCAAGAGATACTTCATAATGAACGCCAGCGCTTACTTTCTGGTAGAGATCGATAGCGTCATTGAAATTACCTTGGCTGTCAGCAATACGGGCTAAATAATAGTAGGCTTCATTAGCGTGTTGATTGGAGTCGATTAGCTGCTCGAAAGCTGCAGAAGCCTCTTCAACTTTTTTATTCTCTAGCATGACAATAGCGTGCGATAGTTTTAACCGCGATGCTTGGGGGTATTTAGTCAGTAGTGAATAGAATACCTCCTCGGCGTCATCGAGTTGTTTGTTTTCTATTAGCATTGTTGCATATAGACGACCAAGATTATGATTTGAGGGGAAATCGTCAAACTTGTCACCTGCATATTCAATAGCCTCTTCCAGTTG
>NZ_LWGG01001568.1:0-917 GCF_001635365.1 Oleiphilus sp. HI0128
ATCAGCTTCTGCTGCAGTCTCTACGATACCATCTTCAAGACAACGTACAGTCTCGATACGTAGAGGAACCATCATACGCTCGATGATTTCTTCATCTGTAAATTCATTGTTGTTAAGAACAACAGGCTTGATCATGTCGTAAACGCCTTCGTCCTTCACTTTCTTCTGCTTACCTTTACGGTCTAGCTCGTAAGTGTAGAAGCCTTTGTCGTTCTTCTGACCGTAGCGGCCATCTTCAAACATAACTTCCATCGCAGTACGGAACTCATTCTTCATGCGATCAGGGAAGCCTTCAGCCATGACTTCACCAGCGTGAATAGCTGTGTCCATACCTACAACGTCTAGCAAGTAAGCAGGACCCATAGGCCAACCGAATTTCTCCATGATCTTATCAACGCGCTGGAAGTCAGCACCGTCACGTACTAGCGCAGCAAAGCCACCGAAGTATGGGAACAAGATACGGTTAACTAGGAAACCTGGGCAGTCGTTAACAACAACAGGCGTCTTACCCATTGCTTTAGCGTAAGCAACTGTCGTAGCGATTGTTTCTTCGCTAGTTTTCTCGCCACGGATAACCTCAACAAGAGGCATCATGTGTACAGGGTTGAAGAAGTGCATACCACAGAAGTTTTCTGGGCGCTTCAAGTTCTTAGCTAGCAAATCAATAGAGATTGTTGAAGTGTTTGAAGTCAAAATTGTATCTTCAGATACTTGATCTTCTACTTCACAAAGAACGATGTCTTTAACCTTAGGATTCTCAACAACCGCTTCAACAACCAAGTCTACGTCACCGAAGTCACCATAGCTTAGTGCTGGATCGATAGAGTTTAGAACTTCAGCCATTTTCTCAGCTTTCATCTTACCTTTGCTTACGCGCTTAGTAAGAAGCTTGCTTGCTTCGCTCAAACCTAGATCGA
>NZ_LWGG01001569.1:0-1551 GCF_001635365.1 Oleiphilus sp. HI0128
CAAAAAATACAGCCATTCAATGGAATGACTATCATATCAATATCGTTGACACACCTGGGCACGCTGACTTCGGTGGCGAAGTAGAGCGTGTATTATCGATGGTTGACTCGGTATTGCTGTTGGTTGATGCCGTTGATGGGCCGATGCCTCAAACTCGTTTTGTGACTTCAAAAGCGTTTGAGCAGGGTTTACGTCCTATTGTTGTAATCAATAAAATAGATCGCCCGGGTGCTCGTCCAGACTGGGTGATGGATCAGGTTTTCGATTTGTTTGATAGCTTGGGTGCGACGGATGAACAGTTAGACTTCCCTGTTATTTATGCGTCGGCGCTGAATGGTATTGCTGGTTCAGACCCTGAGGATATGGCTGACGATATGACGCCGCTGTATGAGATGATCACAGAACAAGTGCCAGCGCCTGATGTAGATCCTGAAGGAATGTTCCAGATGCAGGTGTCTGCATTGGCTTACGACAGCTACGTAGGTGTTATTGGTGTAGGTCGTATTACTCGCGGAACATTGAAGCCAAATCAGCAAGTAATTATTAAAGATGCCAAGGGTAATGAGCGTAAAGGCAAGGTGCTTAACGTCAAAACTCATATGGGGCTTGAGCAGGTTGAGACGCCACTGGCGAATGCTGGAGATATTGTTTGTATCAATGGTATTGATGGCTTAGGTATTTCAGATACTTTGTGTGACCCGGAGTGTGTAGAGGCTTTGCCAGCACTAAACGTAGATGAGCCAACCGTAAGTATGACCTTCGTGGTGAATGATTCTCCTTTTGCAGGCCTGGAAGGTAAGTTTGTTACGACGCGTAATATTAAGGACCGTCTTGATCAAGAGCTTATTCACAATGTGGCATTACGAGTGGCGCCAGGTGATACGCCGGACAAGTTTGTTGTCTCGGGTCGTGGTGAATTACACCTTTCTGTATTGATTGAAACAATGCGTCGTGAAGGTTTTGAGATGGCGGTATCGCGCCCTGAAGTTGTCCAGAAAGAAGTTGATGGCCAGATTCACGAGCCGTATGAGATGGTTGTAATTGATGTTGAAGAGCAGCATCAAGGGCCTGTGATGGAAGCAATGGGTTTGCGAANGGCAGAATTAACCAATATGGAGTTGGATGGTAAAGGGCGTGTGCGTCTTGAGTTTGTTATCCCTTCTCGTGGTTTGATCGGTTTCCGTGGATTATTCCTGACGCTGACTTCTGGTTCAGGCATCATGACGAGTGTCTTTGATCACTATGGCGAAGTGAAGTCTGGTGGCTCTTTTGAGCGTCAGAACGGTGTGTTGGTGAGTATGGTCAAAGGTAAGACCACTGCTTATTCGTTGTTTACTGTTCAGCAGCGTGGCCGTTTATTCTTAGGCCCTGGTGTTGATATTTATGAAGGTCAGATTGTCGGCATTCACTCACGCTCTAATGACTTGGTTGTTAATACGGTCAAAGGTAAGCAGCTAACGAACGTTCGTGCATCGGGTACCGATGAGGCCTTGACCTTGGTTCCGCCGATTACGCATACGCTAGAGCAGGCGCTTGAGTTTATCGAAGATG
>NZ_LWGG01001570.1:0-1711 GCF_001635365.1 Oleiphilus sp. HI0128
TCTTAGTCACCTCCTGAAACCGCGATGATATTCGCTCGGTTACTTGGTTTGTTACCACCAAACATGTTGACTTCGTTGTTACCATCGCTACAGCCATTGCCGAAGCTGAAACCACATGAACTCTTCATGTCGTAAGCATCTTCTGCGTAAGCTTTATGGCTTGATGGCACGACGAAACGGTCTTCGTAGTTAGCAATCGCCATGTAACGATACATTTCTTCAACCTGTAAGGCTGTTAAACCCGTCTTCTTCAAAACTTCCAGATCTTCTTTGCCTTCTACTTGCTGTGAACGCTTGAATGAACGCATTGCCAGCATTCTTTCTAGTGCATTCACAACTGGCGCTTCTTCACCGGCCGTTAGCAAATTAGCCAAGTACCGTACCGGAATACGCAGTGACTTAATGTCTGGAATCACACCGTCCATACCAATACGACCCTGCTCAGCAGCATTCTGGATTGGGGATAGTGGTGGGATGTACCAAACCATTGGCAGCGTACGGTACTCTGGGTGTAACGGTAGCGCTACTTTCCAGTCCATTGCCATCTTATAAACAGGTGATGCTTGAGCCGACTCAATCCAGCTATCAGGAATGCCTTCAGCGCGTGCCGCATCTTGCACTTTAGGATCATTTGGATCTAGGAAGATATCCAACTGTGCCTGGTACAAATCTTTCTCTAGCGGCGTTGCTGCTGCTTCTTCGATACGGTCTGCATCATAAAGAAGTACACCCAAGTAACGGATACGACCTACACAAGTCTCAGAACAAACTGTTGGCTGGCCCGCTTCGATACGTGGGTAACAGAAAATACACTTCTCTGACTTACCAGACTTCCAGTTGTAGTAGATCTTCTTGTATGGGCAACCCGATACACACATTCTCCAACCACGACACTTGTCTTGGTCGATCAATACGATACCGTCTTCTTCACGCTTGTAGATCGCACCTGAAGGACAACTTGCAACACAAGCCGGATTCAAACAGTGCTCACATAAGCGTGGCAAGTACATCATAAAGGTCTTTTCGAACTGACCGTAGATGTCTTTCTGCGCTACTTCATTGAAGTTTGAATCAACTTTACGTTTAGCGAACTCCGTACCTAGAATCTCTTCCCAGTTTGGGCCCCAGTTGATCTTCTCCATGATTTTGCCAGTGATCAGCGACTTCGGACGAGCCGTTGGCTGATGCTTGCTTTCTGGCGCAGTATGCAGATGCTCGTAGTCGTAATCGAATGGCTCATAGTAGTCATCGATTTCGGGTAGGTCAGGGTTACCGAAGATATTCGCCAACACACGCATCTTGTTACCTTGACGCGGTGTCAACTTACCATCGTTACCACGGACCCAACCGCCGTTCCATTTTTCCTGGTTTTCCCACTCTTTAGGGAAACCCACGCCTGGCTTAGATTCAACATTGTTAAACCAAGCGTATTCAACACCGTCACGGCTCGTCCATACGTTCTTACAAGTGATAGAACAAGTGTGACAGCCGATACATTTGTCCAGGTTCAGGACCATGCCTATTTGTGCACGTACTTTCATCGCTATGCTCCTCGCTCTTCAGACGACTCGTCCAACCAGTCAACTTTGTCCATCTTACGGACGATTACAAATTCATCTCGGTTACAGCCAACGGTACCGTAGTAGTTAAATCCGTATGCTTGCTGTCCGTAACCACCGATCATGTGAGTAGGCTTCATAACCGCTCTTGT
>NZ_LWGG01001571.1:0-14897 GCF_001635365.1 Oleiphilus sp. HI0128
ATTAAAGCAGTAATTGACTGTGCTAAAGAGAAAAATATCCCGATTCGTATCGGAGTTAATGCGGGCTCATTAGAAAAAGATTTGCAAAAGAAGTATGGCGAGCCAACCCCTGAAGCCTTGGTGGAGTCGGCAATGCGTCATGTTAATATCCTGCGGGCTCATGATTTCGATAACTTTAAGGTCAGCCTTAAAGCTTCAGATGTTTTTATGACAGTTGCTGCGTATCGAATGATTGCTGATCAAATTGAACAGCCTTTGCATTTGGGTATTACCGAAGCCGGGGGTTTTCGATCAGGTGCGGTTAAGTCTGCCGTGGGTTTGGGGATGTTATTAATGGATGGCATTGGCGATACGATTCGAGTGTCGCTTGCTGCCGACCCTATTGAAGAAATCAAAGTTGGTTTTGATATTCTTAAAAGTTTAAAGATTCGCTCAAAGGGTATTAATTTTATTGCCTGCCCAAGCTGCTCTCGACAAAACTTTGATGTTGTTCAGACAATGAATGAATTGGAAGAGCGCTTAGAAGACGTCACGACGCCATTGGATGTCGCGATAATTGGCTGTGTTGTAAACGGTCCGGGTGAGGCTAAAGAAGTAGACGTTGGTCTGACCGGTGGCTCGCCGAATAATTTACTTTACCTTGATGGAAAGCCGGACCATAAATTAGCTAACACAACACTTGTTGATGATTTAGAGCGAAACATCAGGTCCAAGATCGCAGCCAAAGAGGCCCAGGAGTCTCAGGTGATTGCAAAAGCATAGAATTTAACACTGTAATTTTTCCTCTTGCTTGCTAAGTGAGCTCGAGAGAAGTTCTAGATAATAAGGATTAAACCTTGGCAAAAATACAAGCTATCCGTGGAATGAATGATTTGTTACCCGGGCAATCTGCAGTTTGGCAGTACTTGGAAGGGCATATAAAAGGTGTGCTCCAAAGTTATGGCTATCAAGAAATTCGCATGCCTATTGTCGAGCAGACAGAACTATTTAAACGCTCTATCGGAGAAGTTACCGATATCGTTGAAAAAGAAATGTATACCTTTGAAGATAGAAACGGTGACAGTTTAACCCTGCGCCCTGAAGGAACTGCATGCTGCGTTCGAGCAGCCGAGCAGCATGGTCTATTGTTCAACCAGACTCAGCGCTTGTGGTATACAGGGCCGATGTTCAGACATGAGCGTCCACAAAAAGGAAGATATCGCCAATTCCATCAGGTCGGTGTTGAGTGTTTTGGTTTTAAAGGGCCTGATATTGATGCTGAGTTGATCATGATGACTGCTCGCTTGTGGAAGCAGCTTGGTTTATCTGAACATGTGGTGTTAGAGATAAACTCTTTAGGCTTGCCTGAAGAGCGCAAGGCCTTTAAAGATGCATTAGTTGCTTATCTTGAAGGTTATGCTGATCAGCTTGACGAAGATAGTCTGCGTAGGATGAAAACCAATCCTCTAAGAATCCTGGATAGCAAAAATACTAAGACCCAAGAGATTCTCGCGAATGCGCCAAGTCTGTTCGATTTCTATGGAGACGAGTCTAAGGATGACTTTAACGAGCTGTTGTCGCTGCTGGATCATGCAGATATCAAGTATCGTGTTAATCATGGCTTAGTACGAGGTTTGGATTATTATTCGAAAATGGTCTTTGAGTGGGTGACAGATGCCTTAGGTGCTCAAGGCACGGTATGTGCTGGTGGGCGCTACGATGGTCTGGTTGCTCAGCTTGGCGGAAGGCCAACTCCGGGAGTTGGTTTTGCAATGGGGGTAGAGCGTTTAGTGCTACTGCTTGAAGAGCTGAAGCTTGTCCCTGAGTCGGTAAGCGAGCATGTCGATATTTTTATTGTGGCGGCAGGAGAAGGTACTTTACATAAAGCCTTTGAAGTTGCTGAGTTGCTTAGAAGTGAAACTTCCTTGAGAGTACTGCAGAATGCAGGCGGTGGTAGTTTCAAGAGTCAGATGAAAAAAGCTGATAAGTCTGGCGCACCTCTTGGTATCATTATTGGCGAACAGGAGCTGGAAAATGATACGTTGGTAGTCAAACGACTAAAAGGTGAGGGTGGGCAAAAGCTGGTTAGTTTTGCAGAGCTCTTAACAGAAGTGAATTCTGCATTTAGTTAAAGCTTGGGAGTTGCCGGGAATTTGGCTGTATTGCCAAAAAGTAAGCAACACTAGCTGTTTTTAATGCTGCGAACTCGACCGAGTCGGTTATAATGCAGCGCAATACAATGATAACGAAGGTGCCCTGTAAGGGTGCCAAGACAAAAACAAGGTAGACAGGAGCAAGACGTGGACAACCTTTCAACAGAAGATGAACAACTGGCGGCATTGAAAAAGTGGTGGAGCGATAACGGTAATTCACTATTGATGGGTATTGGTGCAGCGCTGGTTATTGTGTTTGGCTGGAAGGCTTACCAGAACAATGTGATTCAGGAAAAAACAGCAGCGTCTTTGCAGTATCAACAATTGGTAACAGTCGCTACGCAAAACGATTTTGATAGTGAAGACGAAGCGGAAACAGTCAGCTACTTGGCAGAGCAACTGAAAGATGAGTTTGAGGGCACTGAATACGCTTTGTATGCTGCGATGTTTATGGCAAAAGACCTGGTAGAAGACAAAAACTACGAAGGTGCAGCAGAGCAGCTAAATTGGGTTTTATCAAAAACAGAAGATGTTCGTCTTCAACATATTGTCACCGCTCGTTTAGCTCGTATTTTATCTGCGCAAGAAAAGCATGACGATGCTTTGGCCTTGCTTAAGCCAAGTGAAGAGGCGTTTAAAGCGAGCTACCTTGAAATAGAGGGTGACATTAAAAAGCGACAAGGTGATATCCCTGGCGCTATCGAGGCATACAAGAATGCTTTCGAACTTATTAAAGAAGAGCCTCAGGCGCAACCTTTGTTGGCGGTTAAGCTGTCAGACTTAGGTATCGATCCTAAGACCCTATAATCAATTTTGCCCCTTTTTGTCAGCCAGCATTGCCTAGGCTGAAAACTACAAAGGGGCGAGAATTTATCTTTCAAAGGCAGCTAAGCTCTGCCTTTTTTGTTTTTATATAGTGTTTGAAGTAATCATACAGAACGCTAAGTTGCATTAGGGATTTCATAGCATGGCGCTAGAGAAAATACATCGGTGGTGTAAAAAGGTCGCCTTTCTTGGCCTTTTGTCTTGTTTGCTAGCTGCTTGTAGTAGTTCGCCAGTAAATCAGCCTGCAGAGCTTGATATCGACTTCAAAGACCAAATTAACTTTAAACGTATATGGAAGAAGTCGGTAGGAGAAGGTGATCAAGAACTAAAGCTTCAGCTTTCACCTATCCTTAGAGATGATAAGATTTACTCAGTCGATACTGAAGGCTTACTTAGTGCTATAGATCGTTTATCCGGTAAGACTCTCTGGAGTCATGAGCTGGATGAGACTATTAGCAGCGGCTTAGCAGTTGACCGAGATAGCCTCTATGTTGTGACGTTTTCTGGTTATTTAGTGTCACTACAACTTGAAAATGGCCAAGAGAATTGGCGCTCTCCGCTAAGCAGTGAAGCAACGGCTCCGCCAGCAGTAAACGGAGAACTGGTGATCGTTCAAACTATTGATGGCAAAGTTGCTGCTTTCGGGGCACAAGATGGCAAGCAACGCTGGCGTCATGATAGTGTTGTGCCGATACTTTCCTTACGAGGTACTGCCAAACCTTTAGTATCGAGGAAGTATACGGTGACTAGCTTCGCCAATGGTGAGTTGCTCACATTGAGGAACGACATTGGTTTGCCTCTCTGGAAAGCAACACTTGCTCTACCAAAAGGGCGCACAGAACTAGAGCGTTTGGTCGACTCGGATGGTCAGCCTTTGCTTGATGGTGATACCCTTTATGCAGCCGCTTACCAAGGTAAAATATTTGCTTTAAGTGCGCTCGATGGGCAGGAAATTTGGTCTAAAGAAATTTCATCTTTTAACAAGCTCGCGTTAGGCTTTGGCAAGCTCTTTGTTACCACGGATAAAGGTGAGATTATTGCGCTTGATAAGCAAAGTGGAAAGGAGTTGTGGCGAAATGAAGAGTTCTTATATCGTCGTTTAGGCTCACCAGTGGTCTTTGACCAGTTTGTGATGGCCGCTGATTTCGAGGGCTATATCCATGTGCTATCAGTGCTGGATGGAAAAGTACTTGCACGGAAATACCCTGACAGTGATGGTGTCATGGGTGAGATGATTGTAAAGGGCGACCGGCTATATGTTTATGCACGTTCTGGTGACATAGTATCGTATCAGTTGAATTCGAAGGTAAAGGACCTTAGACCCTTGGGTTCGAGGTTTAGAAATAGAAGACTTTTCGAAGAGTCGTCTAACGAATATAGAGATTAAAGGTAGATAGATGGTTCCTGTAATAGCGCTAGTAGGTCGTCCTAATGTAGGTAAATCTACCTTATTCAATCGTTTGACCAAAACAAAAGATGCAATTGTCGCAGACTACGCAGGCTTAACTCGGGATCGTAAGTACGGCTCTGGAGTGGCGTTGGATAAGAAGTTCATTACTATCGATACCGGTGGTATAAGTGGTGATGAAGTCGGGATCGATGCTGTCATGGCTGAGCAGTCCTTGTTGGCAATAGAAGAGGCTGATCTAATCTTCTTTGTTGTGGATGGCCGGGATGGATTGACCCCTATTGATGAAGAGATAGCTCGTCATATCCGACAAACGGGAAAACCTTATACCCTGGTTGTTAATAAAATTGATGGCCTTAATGCTGATACTGTTGCCAATGATTTCTACTCGCTGGGTATGGAGAAGCTGCGCTTAACCGCAGCCTCTCATAACCGCGGTGTTAAATCGCTGATCGAAGATGCAATGGAGGACTTCCCGGAACAAATCGAGGAAGATGATGAAGCAAATGGTTGTAAAATTGGTATTATCGGACGACCAAATGTTGGTAAGTCTACCTTGGTTAATCGACTGCTTGGTGAAGACCGTGTTGTTGTTTATGATCAACCTGGTACCACGAGAGATAGCGTCTATATTCCTTACGAACGCCGAGAAAAGCCCTATACCTTGATCGATACGGCAGGTGTGCGCCGTAGGAAAAATGTTAAAGAGGCGGTAGAGAAATTCTCCATCATCAAGACCTTGCAAGCGATACAAGATGCCAACGTTGTTGTTGTCGTTATCGATGCCAGAGAAGGTGTCGTTGAGCAGGATCTTCACCTGATTGGCTTTGCTATGGATGCCGGGCGAGCGCTGGTATTGGCGGTCAATAAGTGGGATGGAATGACCCAAGATGACAAAAAATCAGTAAAGAGAGAGTTGGATAGACGTTTAGTTTTCCTTGACTATGCTCCAATTCATTTCATCTCAGCCAAACATGGAACCGGGGTGGGGGATTTATATAAGTCTATCGACCAGGGTTATAAATCTGCTTTCGATAAGTGGCCGACCAAACGTTTGACAGAGTTGCTTTCAGATTTAGTATCTGATCACCAACCACCAATTGTTCGTGGCCGACGGGTCAAGCTTCGTCATGCTCACCAGGGGGGATCAAATCCGCCTATCATCGTAGTGCATGGATCTAAGACTGATGACCTGCCAGATAGCTACAAACGTTATCTAGAGAAGAGCTTCAGGAAAGTACTTAAGATTAAAGGTACACCAATTCGTTTTGAATTTAAGTCGAGTGATAACCCTTTCGCTAGTCCGACTAACAAAATGAATGAGAAGCAGAGAGCTAAAAAAGCCCGTATTACCAAATCCAGAGAATTTGGTAACCGCCGTGGTAAAAACTCAACACGTAAGAGTAAAGGAAAGGGCAGTACTTCTCGTTAATTGATTTTAACGAGGGCTTGCCTAGGTGTTTAGCTTTCTATGACTGAACTGCATCCCCCTAAAGAAGATATTTGCCCCAGATGTGGCAAAGCAAACCTATGCTTGAATGTCATTAAAAAAGACCTTTCAACGGGGGCTATGATACCACCTAATACTGTTAGTATTCGGGAAGAGCCTTGTTGGTGCGCCTCCGTTAACTTGAACTCTAATCAACGTGCTGAAGCATCAAAATTTGGTAATGGTTTATGTTGTTTGTGCGCAAGCTGCATTGCTGAAATTCAAGCGATATAGCTGCCCTATTACCACTTTAAAAAAAGAAAAAGCCTATTTCCCCCTGTATGTGATCTCGTAAATATTTGTTACTTTCCCTTCACAGAGCCTTTTAAGTCGCTTTATACTCGAACTGTAGTGTGCAAAAAATAAACAGTTTTTGCATCACACCAAAATTTATATTTGCGCGTTCCCTCTATCGACGCGAGGTTACCACCTCTTACGACTTGTTTGAGTAGTCGTGGTCATAAGCCAGTATATATTCAAACAATCGTAAGTTATTCTGAGAGGATAGCATCATGTTTGAATTACTGGATCAACACCAGGTCAATGAGCTGCACGTTAGGTACGATGTTAGTAGCGGTCTCAGGGCATTCATTGCCATCCACAATACTGCACTGGGTCCTGCACTGGGCGGCTGCCGTTTTATTAAATACCCAAGTGAATCACACGCCCTTCAAGATGCGCTGAACTTAGCTAAAGGCATGAGCTACAAAGCTGCCTTGGCAGAGCTTCCTCAAGGCGGTGGCAAGTCGGTCATCATGGTTCCTGATCGTCACTTTGATCGAAGGTCATTATTTAGTGAGTTCGGGCGCTTTGTTGAATCCTTAAACGGTCGGTATATTACTGCGATTGACTCCGGCACCAGTGCGAGAGAAATGGATATTATTCAGACTGTGACATCGCATGTTACCAGTACGAGTGATGCTGGTAACCCGTCAAGTTATACCGCTGCTGGTGTATTTGAAGGAATAAAGGCAAGCGTCAATTTCAAGTTAGGAACAGAAAGCTTAAAAGGTCTACGTATTGCTATTCAGGGAATTGGCAATGTTGGTTACGAACTTGGTTTGCTGCTCGCAGAATCTGGTGCAGAGATTGTTGTGGCTGATATTAATAGAGAAAGGGTTGAGTCCGCCTTAAGAGAGTTTGCAAGTCACGCAGTCAGCCCTGAGCAGATTGTTCAGGAGCCATGCGTTGTCTTTGCCCCCTGCGGTTTAAGTAATGTCATCAATGAGTCTTCCCTTGAACGTTTGAGCTGCCGAATAATTGCCGGGTCAGCAAACGTTCAATTAGCGAAACCTGAGCTTGGGCAGCGCCTGCATGAAAAGGGAATATTGTACGCTCCCGATTACGTGATTAACTCTGGAGGTTTGATTTATGCCTCGCTAACCCACAGTGAGTCTTTGCGTTCGGACTTTGAGCTGGTTTCAAGAAATGAAGTTTTACAGGCCAGAATACATGAAAAAATATTGCAGATAGGTCGAACCTTAGAAGAGGTTTATCAAGGCTCAAGCTCAAAAGGCAGGGCAACAAGTGTTGTTGCCGACCAGCTAGCCGAAGAAAAATTGACTCGTCTTCAAGACTTTGCAGCATAGAGGAGGCGGTATGAAATCTTATACTTTTGAAGAAAACCTTAGGTTTGATGTAAGTTTTTCGAAATTTCTTGGCGATGACGGGCAGCTTAAGCAGTCTTTACCGGATTCTCTACTGCTCAAAGAAGAAATGCTAAAAGCTTATGAAACGATGGTTTTGATCAGAGCTTTTGACCATAAGGCTATCGCTTTACAACGAACTGGCAAGCTTGGAACTTACCCTTCAGTTCTAGGCCAGGAAGCAATTGGTACGGCCATTGGTATGGCGCTCAGCCCAGATGATATTTTTGCGCCTTATTACCGCGACTTCGCTACCCAATATTTGCGAGGGGTGTCTTTAAAAGAGATGTTGATGTATTGGGGAGGCTTGGAACGTGGTAGTGATTATAAATCATGCCCAAATGATTTCCCTGTTTGTGTGCCAATAGCGACACAATATGGCCACGCTGCCGGTGCAGCTGTTGCTCTGAAAACCAAAGGCATACATCAAGCATCTCTTGTTACGTGTGGTGAGGGCGCGACCTCGAAAGGCGACTTTCTCGAAACACTAAATCTGGCAGGGGCGTGGCAACTACCCTTGGTAATGGTTGTAAATAACAATCAATGGGCTATTTCGACCCCCCGCGATATTCAGTGCGGCGCGCAAACGATTGCCCAAAAAGCGATTGGCGCCGGGATTGAGGGACTGGTTGTTGATGGTAACGACTATTTTGCCGTGCGTCATGCAGTCAATATAGCACTGGAGAAAGCCTACGCAGGTAAAGGTGCAACGCTTATTGAAGCGGTGAGTTATCGCTTAGGGGATCATACTACCGCCGATGATGCTTCACGTTATCGCAGTGATTCTGAGCTGAAGTCAGCCTGGGACAAGGAGCCTATTTCAAGACTAAAAACTTTTTTACTGTCTAAAGGATACTGGTCGGAATCCAAGGAGAAAGAACTTCTCATACGAATTAAGAAGAAAATTAGTGAGGCTGTTGAAGCCTATCTTATAGAGGAGGATGACGTACCTGAGGCGATGTTTGATTATCTCTTCGAAACACTACCTGAGCCACTGCTTGACCAATACGCGCAGGTCAAATTGCTTGGTATGAAAAACACTAAAAAAATAAGCCCGCAATGTGAAGGGACAAGGTTTGAAAATACCGACGCTCAGGATAAGTTGAAGCCAGTTGATATGGAGGGGCATAGCCATGAATGATATGAATCTTACTAAAGCAATAGATGACTGTGCTCCTGAAAGTGTTGGCGCATCGAAGGTTTGTATTATTGAGGCCGTTAATATGGCATTGCATCGCGCAATGGCAGAAAGTGAAGAAGTGGTTGTGCTTGGCGAAGATGTTGCCGTTAATGGCGGTGTTTTTCGCGCAACGGAGGGCTTACGAGAAGCATTTGGTGTGCGTCGGGTTATGGATACACCACTAGCTGAAACGATGATTGCAGGCATGACTATAGGAATGGCAGCTCAAGGCCTGCGTCCGGTTGCAGAAATACAGTTTATGGGCTTCATTTATGCTGCAATGGAGCACTTGGTTAGCCATGCTTCACGTATGCGTAATCGCACACGTGGGCGCCTTTCTTGCCCAATGGTTATTCGCGCCCCCTATGGCGGGGGAATTCATGCACCCGAACATCATAGTGAAAGTACCGAGGCAATGTTTGCACATATTCCGGGTATTCGGGTTATACAGCCTAGCTCTCCAAAAAGGGCTTATGGACTGCTTTTGTCAGCGATTCGTTCCAATGACCCTGTTATATTTTTGGAGCCAAAACGCATTTATCGTTTATTTCATAGTGAGGTAAAGGATGATGGTGAAGGCTTGCCATTGGATAAGTCCTTTCTATTGCGTCAAGGAAGGGATATGACTTTAGTCTCATGGGGGGCGAGCATAAATGAAACTATGCAAGCGGCAAGTTTATTGGCTAGGGATGGGATTGAGTGTGAGGTGATAGACGTTGCCAGTATTTCTCCTATAGACCACGATACTATTATCCAGTCGGTTCAAAAAACTGGTCGCTGCATAGTTATTCATGAGGCGCCAAGAAGCTGTGGGCTGGGTGCGGAGATTGCAGCAACGCTTTCTGAAAGAGCCTTCCCTTACTTAAGGGAACCCGTGGCGAGAATCACTGGTTATGACACGGTAATGCCATATTTTCGTAACGAATCAAACTACCTGCCCGGCGTAGAGCAAATAACCGAATTGGCAGCGGTGATGTGCAGGGCCGCAACACCGGTTGACGCAGACGGAAACAAGGAGGCTTAGCTATGAGCAAATTTTATCTACCTGATCTCGGTGAAGGCCTCCAGGGTGCAGAAATTATTGAGTGGAAGATTAAGCCTGGCGATATGGTCTTGGTTGATCAGTTGATTTTAGTTGTCGAAACGGCAAAAGCTATTGTGGAAATTCCATCTCCTGTGGAAGCTAGAATCGGGAAAATTCACTGTAAAGCGGGCGACATGGTTGATGTGGGTTCAGTGTTATTAGAATACACTGAGAAGGAAAATGCTGAGTCCCCGATAGGTAAAGATACTTCGATATCGGAGTATCTAGGCGTCTCTCAAAATGTGCAAAAGAGCGTATCGGTCGTTGGAAGTTTGCAAACTGCAGAAGGTGAAAAGGATGTCGATCAATATGAGGATATGATTGTTGATCATGCCAGCCCGCCTGACAGTGCGCTTTTAAAGCAGAAACAGACTTTAAATGCGCCGCCTTCTGTCAGGGTCTTTGCAGAAAAAATAGGCCTGACAGAACAGCTCAGTGAAAAGTCTTATGGGATGCTTACAGAGAAAGGAATTCTGGAAGCTCATTACAAGAAGAATGAGCTGAAAGGAAGTTCTCCTGGGAGATGTGGTGATTCAATCACTAAATTAACAGGTGCCAGGAAAGTCATGGCGCAAACGATGAGTAAATCTCATGAACACATTCCAGCCGTAACGCTGTTCGATGATGCCAATATTTGTACTTGGAAGAAAAGTGAGGACATCACGCTCCGATGTATTAAGGCACTTGTCTTTGCGTGTATGAAGGAGCCAATACTCAATGCCTGGTTTGATGAGGAAGCTTTAGGTATTCAGTTATTCGAAGATATTCATTTAGGTGTGGCGGTTAATTCCGCGCAGGGTTTATACGTTCCGGTGATTCGAAAGGTGCAAACTCTAGACGATGCTAGAATCAGAAAAATCATGAAGAAACAGATTCAATCAGTTCATGACCGTACGATTAAGCCTCAAAAGCTACTTGGTGCAACGATTAGTCTAAGCAACTTTGGCTCGTTAAGCGGGCGTTACGCTACACCTATAATTGTTCCGCCACAGGTTTCGATCATGGGTGTGGGGAAAATTCGTGATGAGCCTGTCGTTGAAAACGGACAGATAAAGGTTGGTCGAGTTATGCCTATATCGCTGAGCTTTGATCATCGCGCAGCCAGCGGTGCAGAGGCGGCCAGGTTTATGCAGGCTTTTATCGAGTCGTTAGAGTCTTAAGGGCTCTCTGGTGCTTTGTTTCTCTGAGTGATCTACAGAGTTTCAAGTCTATACAAGTGATTGACCAAGGTCTCGCTTTATGTGAATGTGGTCTTGCGTTTGTGCATTAGTCAATACCGCACAATAGATAGGTACTCCACAACAATAGACGAGACTTTTATGGATACAGTTAGAATTATCTATCCCGCTATCGCGATGTTTTTATTAACCTCTTTTTTAGTTTTTAAACTAGGGTTAACACGCTTTGCGGCAATTAAACGCGGTGAAGTTAGTATGAAGTACTATCGTTCATACAATGAAGGGCAGGAGCCGCAAAGGCTCCATATTCTCACTCGCCATATTCATAACCACTTTGAGGTACCACCCTTATTTTATGTTGGGGTTATACTCACTTATATCACGGATAGCGTTGGTCTTGTGTCAGTTGTCGCTGCTTGGTTGTATGTGGCTTTGCGGCTAGTACATTCTTTTGTCCACTTGGGTAACAACAATGTCAGCCTAAGGTTTGCGAGCTTTGCTGCGAGTATGATGGCTTTAGCAGTGTTGTGGCTCGCCATGTTGTTTGCGTTGGTATAGTACTCGTAAGCACTTGTTTATCTGTCACATCGCAGTAACTTGAAGCGTTGTTTTCCCTCAAGAATCTCTGACTCTGGCCAGATCGCATTTGCCTTTTGCTCAAATGCTGCGTTCTGTGCCAGAATTTGAAGTTCTTCACTTATGGCTTTATCACTTCGTGTAATAAAAGCGTTTTCTGTCGGTACACTCGCTTCAAATGTATTGATCAATTCGCAGTTCTCGTCATTGGCAAAGATGATGTGCTTGGCTCCAGGGTTTAGTTCAATAAATGAGCAGCCAGAGAGCGCTGTACCGAGTATGAGTGCAGTAAACTTTGAAGACCGTTTGACTGAGGGGTAGCTATATTTAAGCAGCATCGTTATCGTCCTTTATTGTGACTAACGCATAGCTGACTGAAGGCATTTCCTTGCATCCATTTATACGTTTTTGGTTGAGTTTCATTCTTCTTCAGGGATAATGCATGTCAGAAAATTGCTGTGCAGTTCGGACGATTAGTTTAATCCCTTGTCACAAACTATATAGCAGCGATATAAGCTTGTTTTCTATCGGTAATTTTTTCATGAGTTTACAGTATAAGATAGTGCCGGTAACGGCTTTTGAGCAGAACTGCTCAATTTTGTGGTGCGATCAGAGTAAAAAAGCGGCAGTTGTCGACCCTGGTGGTGATTTACCCAAAATTTTGGCTGAGCTTGAATCTTTAGGCCTTCAGCTTGATAAGGTAATTTTGACACATGCGCATATTGATCATGCCGGTGCAACGGCGGATTTAGCTGAGCAGAGTGGGGTGCCTGTCGTTGGCCCTCATAAAGAAGATAAGTTTTGGATTGATATGCTGCCTCAGCAGAGCCAGATGTTTGGTTTTCCTGCTGCCAAGATCTTTACGCCTGACCAGTGGCTGGAACAGGGCGATACGGTTGAAGTGGGGAGCGAGATTCTCGAAGTGCTACATTGTCCTGGTCATACGCCAGGCCATGTCGTTTTTTACCATCGAGGTAGTGATTTATTGGTCGTTGGTGACGTTCTTTTTCAAGGCTCAATCGGGCGTACGGATTTCCCTAAGGGCGACTTCGACACGCTTGCGAAGTCGATTCGATCTAAGCTTTGGGCATTGGCGGATGAAACGAAATTCATTCCGGGTCATGGCCCGATGTCGACCATAGGGCATGAAAAAGCCAACAACCCCTTTGTTGGTGGTTACGGCTAGTAAGGTATACAGATAATATTTAAGCGCTCGATACCAGCGTTGACACAGTAAAAAATCAGATAGGCATAACGTTAATGACACAAATGGTAAGAACACGAATCGCACCATCCCCAACGGGTGACCCTCATGTTGGTACAGCATATATTGCATTGTTTAATATGTGTTTCGCCAAGCAACACGGAGGTAAGTTTATCCTTCGAATTGAAGATACTGACCAAGCGAGAAGCACGCCAGAATCGGAACGTGATATTTTATCTTCAATGAAGTGGTTAGGGCTTGATTGGGACGAAGGTCCAGATGTAGGTGGTGATTATGGGCCTTATCGCCAGAGTGAGCGAAAAGACGACTATCGTGCCTATGCCGAGCAGTTGGTCGAACAGGGTAATGCCTTTTATTGTTTTCGTACACCAGAAGAGCTTGATGCGATTCGTGAAGAGCGAAAAGCGGCGGGTTTAAACCCTGGGATTAAAGGTGACCTTGAGTTATCTAGTGACGAAGTCAAAGAACGTTTAGCTCGTGGCGATGCGCATGTTATTCGTATGAAAGTTCCGGACGAAGGTGTTTGCGAAATTGACGATATGTTACGTGGCAAGATAGAGATTGACTGGTCTCAGGTCGATTCTCAAATTCTGCTTAAGTCAGACGGTATGCCTACTTATCACCTGGCGAATGTAGTTGATGACCATTTGATGGCGATCACGCATGTTATCCGTGGTGAAGAGTGGATTAACTCGGCACCTAAGCACCAGTTGTTGTATAAGTATTTTGGCTGGGAGATGCCTGTGCTATGTCACATGCCATTATTACGAAACCCGGATAAGAGCAAGCTAAGCAAGCGTAAGAACCCAACCAGTATTAATTATTATGAGCGTGCTGGTTTTTTACCCGAGTCAGTCATTAACTATTTGGGGCGAATGGGTTGGTCTATGCCTGATGAGCGTGAGAAATTTACACTACAGGAAATGATTGAGAACTTCGATATTAAACGTGTTTCGCTTGGTGGACCGATTTTCGACGTCGAAAAGCTAAGCTGGTTGAATGGCGTGTGGATTCGTGAAAATCTAAGTGCTGACGAATTTATGGCGCGCGCTCAAGCTTGGGCATTCAACGAGGCAAACCTTAAACCTTTGGTTGAGCATGTACAGGGGCGTGTATCGACCTTTGCTGACATCGCACCATTAAGCACCTTTATGTTTTCAGGTATGCTGGAATTACAGGCTGCAGATTTTGCGCATAAAAAACTAGAAGAAGGGCAAGTTAAACGCGTGTTGCAGTTTGCTTTGTGGCAATTGGAATCATTACGTGATTGGAACAAAGATAATATCTTTGCCGAGATTAAGGCTTTGTCCAAGGTGATGGAGTTTAAGATAGGTGATTGCATGCAGCCAATCTTTATCGCTATTGCTGGTACACCAAACTCTTGGTCAGTAGTCGATTCTATGGCGCTTTTAGGGCCAGATATGAGTCGTGCCAGGCTGCGTCATGCTGTTAGCATATTGGGTGGCTTTTCCAAGAAAGAAACCAAGCGAGTAGAGAAGGAATATCAATCGCTTAGCGCAGAAATCAAAAAGTTAAAAGAAGTGTAAAAATAGTCTTGACTCGGGGGGGAGACTTCAATAATATACGCCCCCGTTGAATGATGCACAGCACACCAGTGCGGGGCCATAGCTCAGCTGGGAGAGCGCGACGCTGGCAGCGTTGAGGTCTGCGGTTCGATCCCGCATGGCTCCACCAAATCATTCAGGACAGTTTACTGTCCCCTTCGTCTAGAGGCCTAGGACACCGCCCTTTCACGGCGGTAACAGGGGTTCGACTCCCCTAGGGGACGCCATATAAAAAACCTCGATATCAATTTGATATCGAGGTTTTTTTTCGCCTGTAGAAAGTTGAGTATAGCCATTGTTACTTTCTCTCAGTCTTTTTCGGGCTATTTACTTGTCTACTGTAGTTGTTCTATGTGTTTTTCTCTGCCGATACTCAGTTAAATTTGTTTTTTAGAGGCTCATAAAGGAGGGGGATTAGCAGATCAAATCTGCCTGATGGATTTTTGACGTTTACTGGGTGTTAGTAGGTATTATGTTTGACGAAATCCGTACTCGAGACTTTTAAGTGAAATATGTTTGTGTATAAGGTATTGAATATAATAAGAAAATAAAAAGTAATCAAAGTTATTTATGAAGTTGGCATGCTAAT
>NZ_LWGG01001572.1:0-896 GCF_001635365.1 Oleiphilus sp. HI0128
AATCTCAGCAAACAGCGATAGCTCTGTTGGTAGCATCATTGCTGAAGCGATGGAAAAAGTAGGTAAAGAAGGTGTTATCACTGTTGAAGAAGGTAGTGGCTTCGAAGATGAGCTAGCCGTTGTTGAAGGTATGCAGTTCGATCGTGGTTACTTATCACCTTACTTTATCAACAATCAGGACAATATGAGTGCAGAGCTTGAGAGCCCATTTATATTATTGGTTGATAAGAAGGTTTCTAACATTCGTGAGCTACTTCCTGTACTGGAAAGTGTTGCTAAAGCAAGCAAGCCATTATTGATCATTGCTGAAGATATCGAAGGCGAAGCGCTAGCGACTCTAGTTGTAAACAACATGCGTGGCATTGTTAAGGTGGCAGCGGTTAAGGCACCTGGCTTTGGCGATCGTCGTAAGGAAATGCTACAGGATATCGCTACTCTAACGGGTGGTACGGTTATTTCTGAAGAAGTTGGTTTGTCTCTAGAAACCGCAACAATTGATAACTTGGGTACAGCGAAGAGCGTTAACATCAGTAAAGAAAATACGACGATTATCGATGGTGCAGGTCAAGCTGCAGAAATCGAAGGGCGTGTTAACCAGATTCGTAAGCAAATCGAAGAAAGCAGTTCAGACTATGATCGTGAGAAGCTTCAAGAGCGTGTAGCTAAATTAGCTGGCGGTGTTGCGGTAATCAAAGTAGGTGCTGGTTCTGAAGTCGAGATGAAAGAGAAGAAGGCTCGTGTCGAAGATGCGCTTCACTCTACTCGTGCAGCCGTTGAAGAAGGTGTTGTTGCAGGTGGCGGCGTATCATTGATTCGTGCTCTACAAGCGATTGAAGATCTTCAAGGTGATAACGAAGATCAAAACGTTGGTATTAACTTGCTACGTCGCGCAATGG
>NZ_LWGG01001573.1:0-978 GCF_001635365.1 Oleiphilus sp. HI0128
TATCCGTCGCGATCCTGGCTGTCAGTATCACTCTGATTGCCTCGGGCCGGGTCAAGTCAGACTTCTTCCCCCAACCTGAAAGCCATATATTACTTGGCAACGTTAAGTTTGCTTCAGGAACACCGCCTGAAAAAGTACGCGAGTTCGGCCTTCACATGGAGCAAGCCTTGCAACAAGCCGATGCAAAATTCGCCAAGGAACAACGCATGGGCGATGCTGATAGCCTGGTCGTTCATAGTGTTCTTAGGATTAACCAGGCCAGCTTCGATGGTGGCCAGAACTACTCCACGGGTGAACAATATGCTTCCGTTCACGTAGAACTTTTAACACCAGACGCTCGCGATATAAGAAACCCCGAATTTATTGAAGCCTGGAACGATTTCATCGACCAACCCGATGGCGTAGAGCAGCTGAGCATATCTAGCCCACGAGGTGGTCCACCGGGTAAAGACGTCGATATATTCCTCACTGGGCAAGCGACTTCGGTACTCAAACAAGCGGGTGAGGACCTGGCGACCAAGCTAAAAACCTATGTCGGCGTGCGTGATATCCAAGACGACCTACCCTTTGGTAAAAACCAATTTATCTACTCACTTACGCCTCTGGGAGAAGCGCTTGGCTTCACCGTCTCGGATGTTGGCAGACAATTACGAGCGGCCTTCGACGGCCAGCTTTTACAAGTATTCTATGACGAGAATGAAGAGATCGAGGTTCGGATTATTCTTCCCGATGAAGAGCGCAACTACTCTCGTATTCTCGACAACTTCCCTCTCGTTACACCCTCTGGTGATATTGCTCAGCTAAGCAATGTCGTCACCTTGACCCATAGAAAAGGCTTAGAACTGGTTAGGCATACTGAAGGTAAGCTTGGTCTGCACGTCACCGCCAGCGTTAACCCCGACTTAAATAATGCCAACCAGATAATCGCCGAGCTACAAGAAGAGTTTTTACCTAATCTGTCCATCGAGTACGGTATTA
>NZ_LWGG01001574.1:0-1007 GCF_001635365.1 Oleiphilus sp. HI0128
CATACGCCGCTTAGTTACCAGCGCTTAAAATCAACAAACAAGTGGATGCATGATGGGCACACCAGCTGGATAACCCTAGCTCAGGAATCTGACTCTGGCGTGACATCCTTCGACCATATGGGCTTTGTATGGGCTCATCCAACCAACCTATCTGAACATCAGGACTATCTAAACAAACTCGACTTCACAACACCACTAGCACGCAATAAGCCCCGATATTATGAGAAGGTTGCCAATCGAATATCACAGGTACGTGAAGCAATACATTCCATGCAAGACATGAGAACCTTTATATCAAAAGGCTTCGAAGAAATTCCCAATGCGGTATTTGTTACCGACCCTGTTGGCTTAATCGTATTTACCAATAGTCATGCTCAAACTTGGTTTTCTGAATCAAACGGAACGCTACTAGGACAAGCTATTTGTACATTGTTTGACCCCCAACAAAACATTCAGCTAAGTCAAAATATGAGTAAGGTATTAGTCAACGGCGCACAGACCAATGATGAAATCCAGTTAAATGATAGAGACGTTCAGGTTCATTGCGCCCCCTTTATTGTCGATGAAGACATTGACGCAGGCTTGATGATCACACTTTCAGATATCACCGAAATTCGCCAACAACAGCGTGAAAAAAATCAGCTTATTGACTTTTTATCTCACGATGTCCGTTCTCCGCTGGTATCACAGCTAGCCATGCTTAACGGGCTCAGAACTGGTCGAATCAACTGGGATAGCACGCTAATTGATGAAATTGAAAGCCACGCCAAAAGAAGCTTGAATCTGTCAGACCAATTTTTGCAAATCACTCGCGCAGAACAGAGCGCCGAGCAAAGCTTTTATGAGTTTGACCTGCTCAATGCAGTCGAAGATAGCATTGACTCCTTGTCCCAACAGGCAAAAGCGAAAGGCATTAATCTAGAGTTCTCTGATGAAGAACCTATCTGGCTACTCGGCAATGCAGAGTTGATTGAGCGAGCTATCACCAACCTGCTTTCCAATGCTGT
>NZ_LWGG01001575.1:0-1204 GCF_001635365.1 Oleiphilus sp. HI0128
TTAAGCTCGGGCTCGGCTTTAAGACCAAGCTTCGCTTCCAAGCGGGAAAGCTGAGCCGCGCTCAACTTTGACTTTTTCTTCTCCAGAATCGCTAAGGCCGTCTTTCTAACTAGCTTAGTCTGAAGCTTTTGTTCAGTCTTTTGCTCGGTCTTAACTTCAAGCTTTTGCTTTACTTTAAGGTTCTGCTCAGATAACTCTTTAACACTCGTCTTGGTTTTAACCGGCGCAAGCTTTGGAAATGCAGCAGGTATAATCAGAGGTGAAATTTTTGATCTTTCAGGCTCAGCAAATTGAGGCTTAGCCGGCTTCACTTTTGCAAAATTTGCTTTTGCAATAACCTTAGGCTTTAACTTGGATCCTACTCTGCCTTCAAGTGGCTCTTTAGACCTTGTATGCATTACATTCACGGAGTCTAGAGAGTGTAATTCCGCGTCACTAAGCTTGTTTTTGTGTATTGTATCTAAGTCTTTTAAAGGTTGCTGATCGGCAACTGAGCCAAGCATATCAAAGAAGTATTCATCCATAGCATCAGATGAGCTGACATTCTCGTCCTGATCGAATTCACGCCCTCCATGAATAGAGTGCTTCTTATCGATATCTTCAGAGCTCATCGCACACTCTCTACAGACTGCTCCGCTAACCAAAAAGCAGCGTAGTAATCATCTATAGCTTGCTCAGAGTAGTCTAAGAAGCATTGCCGAACTCGCGGTGAAAGCGGTTTTCTTAAGTAATAGAGAAATGTTAATAATACTATCTGGGCCTCACACTGAGACCGAAAACTTTGATCATCGTCTTCTCTTACCATTTTAATTGTCGGAATAAGAGATAGGTCAGGCGAAATAGCTTCAGTCGTTTTAACAGTGGAACCACCCAAAATCCCAAGAACTGGCTGAGCGCATTGTGGCTCTGATGCCACCCTGGTAACACTAGTTACCGAATCAACATGACTTGGCTTACGTGAAGTGACAGATCCGCCCTGATTTTGCCGACCTTCATTTGTAAGATTGGCTTCTTCAGCAAACTCACAATCGGCACTTATATTTTCTTGCTCACTGACGTGTGCGCTTTCAGAAATTTGAGCAGATGACTCATTCAGATAGTTTTCGGATGTATGCTCTGCCGAAGAACATGAGCTATCATTAGGCTTACTAACAGGCACAGGGTCGCTACCAAACATATCGCTCAGGTAATCATTTAGCAAATC
>NZ_LWGG01001576.1:0-1234 GCF_001635365.1 Oleiphilus sp. HI0128
CTATTTTATCTTCGTCTTATTCGGGTTTAATGCATATGCTGAGGGAGAGAATACTGTCTCAATTGGAAAGTTTTCTGAATGGGGGCTGGAGGAATGGGAGTCGGTCGAATTCAATGATGAAACCTCTTATCGTTTGAAAGACGAAAGTGATAATCCCAAACTGAAGGTTTTGCATGCAATTAGTCAAGCTTCTGCTTCGGGTATGTTCAAGAAAATGAAAGTGAATATACAGAAGACTCCCTTTTTAAATTGGCGCTGGAAGGTCAATAAACCCTTAGCGAGTTTGCCTGAAGAAACGAAGCAAGGCGATGACTATGCTGCGAGAATCTATGTAGTCGTTTCTGATGGCTGGTTTTTCTGGCAAACCAAGGCCTTGAATTATGTCTGGTCGAGCCGGGAAGATGCGCCAGCAAGTTGGCCCAATGCTTATGCGCCTGACAACACTCTGATGATACCCTTACGAAATAATAGCGACGGCGCAGGGCAGTGGCATATAGAAAAACGAAATATTCAGGAAGATCTGAAAGCCTGGCTCGGCAAATCCTATGACGAAGTTGAGGCGATTGCGATTATGACTGATGCCGATGACTCCGGGTCGAATGCCGAAGCTGAATACGGTGATATATTCTTTTCGGAACGGTGATAGGGATTTCACGGATGGTCAAGTTGCTGAAATCCTGCAGTCTTAAAAACGCGCCATTCCCGTAGTCTTAAAGACGCGTCATTCCCGCAGTGTGTTAAGCGGGAATCCATTTTGCTTGATGCGCCGTGCTAGGTATCATGGATCCCGGCTGAAGAGCACACCGGGATGACGATAGTGCACCCTAATGCCAAACAACCGCTTGGCGTGCTTCATACCAATCATCCAAATGAGGCTTGTAACTCGACTCAATAACATCTCGCTTCATCTTCATCGTCGGTGTTAGGTGCCCGCTGGCGATGCTCCACTCATCACTGACAATCGTCACGAACTTGATATGCTCATGAGGGTCAAGTGTAGAGTTTACGTCCTTGATTAAAGATTGAAAGCTAGAGGCAAGCTCTGCTTTAAAGTCATCACAGCTTGTTTTTTTGGCCGATGATTCGGCTAATACTACCAATGCGTGAGGTTGTGGGTACTCAGCGCCCGATACACAAACCATCTCAATGTCTTGATGGCCAATAATCTTATTCTCTATTGGCGCTGGCGCAACGTATTTACCTTTACTGGTTTTAAATATTTCTTTGGTTCGTC
>NZ_LWGG01001577.1:0-799 GCF_001635365.1 Oleiphilus sp. HI0128
TGACCACTAGCGCATAATGAGCTTCATCTCCTTCCCCTTTAACCGAAAATTCAAAATCAAAAGGCGCTCTCAAATTAATAATCTGGCGTTTCTTACGCTTAAAGGTTTTCCCATCAACCAAGACCGTCACTTCATACTGACCGACCTTACTTAACTTACGAATAGCTTCTCTAAAAACGCCGTCTTCAGGAACCTCATCCGACATAGACTTCTTAGCCGTTTTATTGCTTTCTGTTTTAAGCTGCAGCTGCACATCTAATAACTGCAAAAAATCAGGATTAGTAACTGTCTTCCCTTCTTCACTAAAGCTAACGTCAACATTCAAGGGATCACCAGCGAAGAAATTGACCGGTAGTTTGCTAACATTAAGCTGCAAGTTACTAACCACTGTCACCTGGCTTCCTGGTTGAACTTCGGAGTTAATCTTCCACGTGCCTTCTAAAGGACGACTGACAGTAATCAAGTCATAACCTTTATCCTGATACCATTTGATATCCTCACCCTGGTTTTCATAGCTATATACTTTTTCATCAGGAGATAGAATTTCGGTCGGAATGCTGCCATCCCCTCTAAAGATCAAAGCAGTAAATTCTTCGATGCTAGAATCGATAACAAACTCATTTCCCTCGATAGGTACCTGCTCACTAGGAACGGCCTGTTCAAGAGCTTGGAGAAAAATTCGAGTCAGGTCTTCAGGGGTCTCGGCAACCGCCGATTGTCCACCCGTTTGAATAGCTAACTTATCCATTAAGGATTTATCAGCA
The DNA here is from genome assembly GCF_001635365.1 of Oleiphilus sp. HI0128. Classification (NCBI taxonomy): domain Bacteria; kingdom Pseudomonadati; phylum Pseudomonadota; class Gammaproteobacteria; order Oceanospirillales; family Oleiphilaceae; genus Oleiphilus; species Oleiphilus sp. HI0128. The sequence continues at coordinate 765 of NZ_LWGG01001577.1, forward strand.
TTTTTTGACAAAGAGATTGAATGAATCTTGGCGCC
>NZ_LWGG01001578.1:0-1382 GCF_001635365.1 Oleiphilus sp. HI0128
TTTAATCAGGTACTCGTGGTGTATCAAGGGGCTTACTAATACTTCTATTTTCCCTCCCACTTTCAGATCATCAGCATGCTCTTTTGAAACCGAGATAGCAAAGCCCAAACTTGAGAAGTCTGTGAGGGAAACCGAGAGGCTTTTATGCTCCAGACGAATCATCGCCTGGAAACCGTGCTTCCCGCTTAAAGATTGCCGAGCGATACGTCTATCTTCTCGGCTTATGAACTGGGTCTTAAATTCCATTATGGAAGTTACTCTAATTAATTGACAGCCTACAGCTATTTATTGAATTTATTATTTAATGACTGCCCGCATTCTGTACAATTTTTCCTACAATAACAACTCTCGCAAGTCACCTAGCACCTGTGACAATAAAGTTGTGAAACGCGCAGCATCGGCTCCGTTAACTGCTCGATGATCATAAGATAAAGACAGTGGCAACATTAAGCGTGGTTTGAAGGCTTCACCGCCATCCCAAACCGGTTTCATTTGCGCTTTCGATACCCCTAAGATCGCCACTTCCGGTGTATTTACAATTGGTGTAAAGGCGGTACCGCCCACACCACCTAAACTAGAAATAGTAAAACATGCCCCCTGCATATCCGCTGGCGACAACTTTCTGTCTTTCGCTTTGGCTGCCAAAGACTGGCATTCCTGGGCAATATCCCAAAGGCTTTTTTGGTCGACATTGCGAATAACCGGAACAACCAAGCCAGCAGGCGTATCTACTGCCAAGCCGATGTGTATATATTTCTTACGTACAATTTTCTCGTTTTTTATATCGAGTGAAACATTGAACTGCGGTAGCTGCTGCAAAGCATAAGCGCACGCTTTTATAATGAAGGCTACCGGTGTCAGCTTTACGCCGCGACTCTCAGCCTGTGCTTTGTGGCCTTTTCGAAAAGCCTCAAGGTCTGTAATGTCCGCCTCATCAAACTGCGTAACATGCGGAACCGTTAGCCAACTGGCCTGCATATTCTTAGCAGTAAGGCGCTGAAGTTTATCCATCTGCTGGATTTCAACTTCTCCAAATATTGAGAAGTCAGGCAAAGCAATTTCAGGAAGACCTAGCCCCCCTTGGTTACCACTTTGCGCAGCCTGGACCTGAGACTTTATATATTTCCTTAAGTCCTCTTTCAGAATTCTACTTCGAGGCCCGGAACCCTTTACTCGAGACAACTCAACTCCATGCTCTCTCGCAAATTTACGAACTGCAGGACCTGCATGAACCTTGCTTCCTGAAATCTGAGGCAGCACCGCAGGCGCATCATCCTCACTTACGATTGTCTCTTCCCGGGCATCAGTGTCATGCTCAGGTTTGGGCTTATTTTCATTGCTAGGCTTGCTGATTTCTTCGTTAGCATTCGCTGCTGATGAAC
>NZ_LWGG01001579.1:0-1029 GCF_001635365.1 Oleiphilus sp. HI0128
TCGTACTAAAGGAATATCTATGACAGGTCTGACAGAAGATAAACTGCAAGAGTTTGCTAATGGTGTGGCTGATTTGTGTGATCAGTTAGGTGTTGAGGATCATGAAGAGAAATTGACCGCGATTGGGAATACTTTTATAGGGGCAGCGCTTTCACTAGGGAAACCCAACTTCTCAGTCAATGTTGATGGCTTAGCTACAGCTTCTGTTGAATCCGTTCTAGAGGCCGTCGAAGAAGAATAATTAAGGTTGATCGAACAGGTCTAATTGTTTTTCTGAACTGTTTTTTCTTCGTAAGGTAAAGCCAAGTTGGGAATGTACTTCTGATAACCAGGCTCGATAAGCCTGTCCACACCTAGCTTCAAATGGGTAAGCCTGGTTTAGTTTTTTCCGTATCAGCTTCACATCATTTTTCCCCGTTTCGAGGATAACTGCATGAATAATTGGTCCCGCGAGCTCTCTATAATGATCTAATTTCGACGCAGAAGACACGGGTTCCAGACAGCTGACCAGGTTAAATTAATGCACAGTGAAAGTTTGAGTGACTGCCCTTGCCTGATCGGAAAGCGTTTTATTGAGATTCTTAACTAAAAGGTTAAAGGTAACCAGAGTAAAACCATCTTGCGCATATTCGAAAACAGCGTCTATATCCAGGATGAACCCTTTTATCAATGTTGGTTTGAACTAGGTCCAGCATGAGTTCTACAGCATCGGTTAAACCATCTATGTCTTCACAGAAAGGAATCTCTATAGGTCTTTTCAAAAAAACTGCCTTCATTTTTTTTCTATTATGCATCAGGGATGTTTGGCTAGTATAACTCAATTGCAACAGATGCCTCTGCACAATTGTCAGGCTCAGATATCAAGCAGGTCTCTATTATAACATTGGCATCTTTTGGAATAATATCCAGAAAATCCGTTGCATCGACAACATGATTTTGGATACCTTCAGGCTTATTTAAAGGAATACTTGTTGTAGAAAATTGGTTCAAATTATCCTTTGCATATACACTTTCAAATGAAGCGAATTC
>NZ_LWGG01001580.1:0-896 GCF_001635365.1 Oleiphilus sp. HI0128
AAAAACGAGTAGTGCCGTCTGGCATCAACCCTTTACCTTGGGTTTCCCGTACGGCCTGGCATAAGTTTGTTTTCCCCGACATGCAAAATTTACATTCACCACACTCAGCTGTGTAAAGCGGGATTACGTGGTCGCCGACTTCGACGCTTGTAACGCCTTCACCGACCATTTCGACAATACCACCACCTTCATGACCAAGGATTGATGGGAAAATTCCCTCTGGGTCTTCACCTGACAAGGTGAAGGCATCAGTATGACAGACCCCGGTTGCAACGATCTTTACCAAGACCTCGCCCGCTTTCGGGTACATAACATCGACTTCTTCGATCTTCAGGGGTGTGTTAGGGCCCCAAGCAACGGCGGCTTTAGATTTAATAAACTGGTCAGTCACAAGGTTTCTCCGGGGGGAAAGATGAAATTCACAATCAGATTAGCTACAAGCCTATATCGGCCGAAGCGTGTTCCAATCTTGACATATTCCTAAACTTTTTCCAGCGCTTTTGTTTTAGGTTGGTGGCTTAATGATCCGCACCAGTTAAAGCGGACGCCCTGTTAAGGTGATCATTGTGGCGACTTCTTTCGCAAGGCAAATGCTCGTTTTAATGTACCTTGGTTAAACCCCTCAATACTCAACTTTTGCAAATATGTTAAGAAATAGATCTGAGACCTTTTTTGTTGATTTGCACCCAAAACTGACCCATTAAACCCAAATATTTGCATCGAATTTTGACCCACGTATAAACCTATCCCTGCTTCAACAAAGGCAGGAGAAAAAGGAGTGATAGACGTGGCTCTATTGAATCAACGGGGTCAGACTCGATTGAACTTCTGTTAAAGAAAATGATTTAGTTATGGATGCTACTTTCTACAAGCGAAAAAAAAGACCAGTTAGATAA
>NZ_LWGG01001581.1:0-630 GCF_001635365.1 Oleiphilus sp. HI0128
CGCGCAGCAAAGCGAGTCCAGCCCACGGGCCCTTTCGTGGGCGATCTTTGATTGCTTGGTTATGTACTGTTGTCACGGAAAGGCCTCGATAATAGTGAGAATACCAACCAAGTTAAATATACAAATACTAAGTAAAAAATGCTAAATACAGACCCAAGCGCAAAAGTAGTGACCTGTGAACCTGTATGGACAGTATCTATTGTTGTTTGATGTTCTGGACCAATTTGAACATTTTCAGGTTTTGGTAACAAAGCTGCCACATCACTTTCTGAGAAAAACGCAATATTTAACAACCAATACGAAAACACCAAGAGAGTTGAGAATAATACGATACCAAAACGCTTGAATCGACCCTTTAAGTACTTTGAATTTAAGAATTGTAATATGAATGGGAATGTTAGAAATATTGCTAACAAAGCCACATAAGGTTGAAAGAATGTAAAAATAAGCTCGAACATTGTGACTAACTACTTTTCCTTGTATGTACATAGACATAATGACTCCCCACGTCCCAAAAGAGTGCTGACCTCCTATCGTGGGTTAGCAAAGCCAGAGCCATAATATATGTGTCATACCATATAAGCGGAGGCCAGCACCATGAAAAACAATACCATAATTTTTGTCGGATTG
>NZ_LWGG01001582.1:0-11133 GCF_001635365.1 Oleiphilus sp. HI0128
AGTAGTTCTTAAGGTTAGTACATTTTTTTTGTTTCGCAGGTAATAAATGACGTTTAAGTTAGGAATTGTGATGGATCCCATTTCCGGGATTAATATCAAGAAGGATAGTTCCTTCGCTATGCTGCTTTCTGCCCAAGCGAAAGGCTGGTCTTTGAACTATATGGAAATGTCTGACCTATATTTGGATCAAGGTACGGCTCGTGGACGTTTGACGCCTCTCAAGGTAAGTAACGATGAGCAAAGCTGGTATGAACTTGGTGAGCCGCGCGAAGCCGATTTGGCTGAGTTAGACGTCATTCTTATGCGTAAGGATCCACCCGTTGATTCAGAGTTTATTTACGCTACGCATATTCTAGAACGGGCCGAGCAGCAGGGAGCTTTAGTATTAAATAAAGCCCAAAGCTTGCGAGATTGTAATGAAAAGCTATACGCGACTCTTTTCCCCCAATGTTGCCCGCCTGTTTTGGTCTCGAGAGATCAGCAACGCTTGAAAGCGTTTTGTAAGCAGCATGAAGACGTCATCTATAAACCCTTGGATGGTATGGGAGGCGCTTCTATTTTCAGAGTGACTCTGGGGGACAGTAACCTAAGTGTGATTCTCGAAACGCTGAGTCAGCATGGCCAGCAACAGGTGATGGCGCAAAAATATTTGCCTGAGATAAAGAATGGCGATAAGCGTATACTTATTATTGATGGTGAGCCGGTTGCTTTTGGCTTGGCGAGAATTCCGGGGCAAGGTGAGTCGCGAGGCAATTTGGCTGCAGGTGGTCGTGGAGAAGTGCTGCCACTGACTGAACGTGACTATTGGATCGTTGATCAGATAAAAGATGATTTACTAGATAGGGGCTTGTTATTTGTAGGTATCGATGTGATTGGTGATTACCTGACAGAAATAAATGTCACCAGTCCAACCTGTATTCAGGAAATTGAAAGGGTTAGCCAAATCAAAATTGCTGATAAGCTAATATCGACGATTGAGCAGAAATTGAGTGCTAGTAAAAAGTAATATGAAGCAAGAGACGCAATCTGTAGGGGAGCTAAATTGGCAGTGGTAGCACGAGCAATGGGTGTTAGCGATACTGATCGTCTTAGTTTTACGGTTTTTGTCGCGCTGGCCTTACATAGCTTAATTATCCTGACCGATTTTCTGGAAGAAGATCCGGAGCCCGTGGCGTTTACTATGGAAATTACGCTTTCTCGCTTTGAGGATGAGACCAAGCCAGATAAGGCGGACTTCTTTGCCGAGACCAACCAGCTTGGCAGCGGTACGCTAGAAGAAAAAGCGAGAGTCACGACGCCGATTGAATCGAAGCAGTTCAATGCCCTGGAGCAATTAGCCAGCTCTCCAGCGCCAACACAAGACAGTATAGAAAAGCGTGATAAACAGGTGATCAGCTCGGTATCGGGCGAAAGGCTAAGACCCAGCCTGTTTGATCGTGTGCAAGAAGAAAATAAGCCCACCGAAGTGCAGCCTCGAAAGTCCATTCTGGAACGAAGCCTCGAAATAGCTGAACTGGAAGCTGATTTAGATAGGCAGAGGCAAAATTATGCTAAACGCCCAAGGGTGACTCGCTTGACCGCAGCCTCGACAATGAAAGCGGTCGATTCTCAATATGTGGCGCACGTTGTCAGTAAGATAGAGCGGACAGGCAGTCTGAACTTTCCTGAAGATGCCGGGAAGCGCTTGTATGGTAAACCCCGCGTCTCAATTTCTATCTATTCCGATGGCACGATTAAAGAGGTTGTCGTGTTACAGAGCTCAGGAGATCTAGTTCTGGACTCCAAAACCAGAGATATTGTTCATCGAGCGGCGCCCTTTGCGCCCTTTCCAAAGAATGTAAGAAAAGAGCGAGATGTATTAGAATTGATTCGCACCTTTTCTTATAACAAGAGTGGAGTATCCAGCTATTTGTAGCCATTTAGAAAATCAGTTTCTGATCGCAATGCCCCAGATGAAAGATCCAAACTTCTCAGGGTCTCTGACGTATATTTGTGATCATAGCAGCGATGGCGCAATGGGCGTTGTGATTAACCGCCCTACCGATATTGGCTTGGCTGAGTTACTCGAACAGTTAGATATCAGTATGACGATTGATACTGATGCCAAAATTTACGCTGGCGGGCCGGTCCAAAGAGATCGTGGTTTTATCTTTCATGATGGTGAAAAATGTTGGCAATCTACGCTAGAGTTATCATCCGGACTGAAACTCACCACATCTAAAGACATCCTTGAAGCCATTGCACAGGGAACCGGGCCACAAACCTATCTGGTTGCCCTTGGCTATGCTGGTTGGGGAGAGGGGCAGTTAGAAGGTGAGCTCACAGAAAACACTTGGTTAACTTGCCCCGGGTCTCAGGACATATTGTTTGCTGACGACGATAGCAAAAAACTGACAATGGCGATGGATATTCTCGGTATTAAGGCAGACCAGCTCAGTGGCCAGATAGGTCACGCTTAATGACCAATGAAGCCTTGACCTACTTATGTTTTGACTTTGGTGTAAAGCGCTTCGGTGTTGCCTGTGGGAATAGCCTACTTAAAACCGCATCAGAGCTTGCTCCCATTAAAGCCAGAGAGGGGATTCCTGACTGGGAAGTAATTGAACAATTGGTAGAAGAATGGAAACCGACAGGCTTTGTCGTTGGTTTACCTTTGAATATGGATGGCTCTGAAAGCGATATGTCATTGCGAGCGAAGAAGTTCGGTAAGCGCTTAAAAGGCCGTTTTAATAAACCGGTCGATATGATGGATGAGCGGCTCTCAAGCTTCGAAGCTAAGCAGGCGGTGAAAGCTAGAACGGGTCGGTACGTAGATTTTGGGGATCACTCGGTTGACGGTGCCGCAGCATGTTTAATACTAGAAAGCTGGTTTGCAGCAATGAGTGACAATAAAGGAACTGACAATGCATGATGAACAAGCTGTAGAAGCCTTATTGGGTGCGATGTCACAGCAACTAAGCCATTATTTGGCAGAAAAGAATATCACTGACTATGAGTTTGTCGGGATTCGCACCGGCGGTGTTTGGGTCGCTAAGGCTATTCAAAAAAGTTTGGCGAATGAAAAACTGATTGGTGAGCTTGATATATCTTTCTATCGCGACGACTTTACTCAAATTGGTTTGAATCCAAAAGTTGAGCCATCTAGCTTGCCCTTCGAAACAAAAGATAAGCATATCGTTTTATTCGATGATGTCTTAATGTCTGGCCGTACTGTGCGTGCAGCGATGAACGAACTATTTGATTACGGCAGACCAGCAAGTATTACACTGGCCGTACTGGTAGATGTAGGGCGTCCGGAGCTTCCAATCGCACCTCATGTGGTTGGGGCGAAATTATCTTTAGCCGAGGGGCAGCGTATAAAGCTTATCGGTCCAGAGAATCTACACCTAAAAATACAGTAACTACATTTCAACGACGACGGTTTTTAACAGGAAATTTTCATGCAGGCGCCTATTCAACTAACTAAGTCAGGAAGACTCAAGCACTTCTTGACGGTATCTGGGCTCAGTAAAGAGCTCCTGACAGAAATTTTGGATACCGCAGACTCATTGATCGAAGTTGGCGAAAGGAACATCAAAAAAGTTCCCCTTTTGCGTGGCAAAACTGTCGTGAATCTTTTCTTTGAAGCCAGTACACGGACTCGAAGCACCTTTGAATTGGCTGCCAAGCGTTTATCCGCCGATGTACTTAATCTGGATATTAATACCTCTGCTACCTCAAAAGGCGAATCGCTTTCGGATATGCTGCGTAATCTCGAAGCGATGGCCAGTGATATGTTTGTTGTTCGACATGCCTCGAGTGGTGCCGCGCATTTTATCGCAGAGTCTGTCACACCTGGTGTGGCTATTGTGAATGCAGGAGATGGTTGGCACGCCCACCCGACACAAGCAATGCTGGATATGCTGACTATTCGTCAGAATAAGGGGCAATTCGAGGGCCTGAAAGTCGCAATTGTGGGTGATATTTTGCATTCAAGAGTTGCACGATCCCAGATTAGAGCGCTGAATACACTCGGTGTTGATGAAGTAAGAGTGATAGCTCCTAATACCTTGCTGCCGAAAAGTGTCGAGTCATTGGATGTTAATGTCTATAACAATATGGATGAAGGCCTAAAAGACCTTGATGTGATTATTATGCTTCGATTGCAGCGTGAACGAATGCAAGGAGCTTTGCTACCGAGTGAGCAGGAATACTTTCAGCTTTATGGCTTGACTCGTGAGCGCTTGGCACTAGCCAAACCTGATGCAATTGTAATGCACCCGGGGCCGATTAACCGCGGCGTTGAGATCGAGTCGGAAGTTGCAGATGGCGAGCAGTCAGTGATCCTGGATCAGGTCACTAATGGTATTGCTGTAAGAATGGCGGTTATGTCGATGGCAATGAGTGGTCAAACGGAAGAGAAAAACAGTGAGGAGTCAAAATGAGCATGCTTCTTAAAAATGGTCAGCGTCTAGTTTTCTCTGACTCCGGCGCGTCCTGGGCTCCTTTTGAAACCTTGCTGATTAAAGATGGTCTGATCGAGGCAATCGATGTTGCCGAGATAAGTGGCACTCCTACAAAAGAATTGAATGGAGCCTATGTATTACCAGGCTTGATTGATCTTTCTGTCGCTTTGCCAGAGCCAGGAAACTCCATAAAAGGCAGTATCGCAAGTGAAACCAAAGCCGCCGCCGCGGGTGGCGTGACGACCTTATGCTGTACTCCAGAAACCCGGCCGGTCAATGACTCTCAAGCTGTGTCAAAGTTGATTAGAGAGCTAAGCGCACAGACGGACTATTGCAGAGTTTTACCAATTGGTGCGTTGACGCAGGGACTAAAAGGAGAGCAGTTAGCTACCTATTCATCCCTGAAGAAAGCGCAATGTGTGGCTTTGAGTAACGCTTACAACCCGCTTAAAAATTTAGCCGTGACCAAGCGCTGTTTTGAATATGCAAAAACGCATGAGATGAGCGTTTTTGTGAACCCTGTAGAGCCCTCATTACAACAAGGGGTCATGCATGAAGGTGAAGTAAGTACCACCGTTGGCCTGCAAGGCATTACTTCTTTGGCTGAAACCATCGCCGTTGCGCAATTGATTCAGTTAGCTAAAGCAACGGGAGTGCATCTCCACCTTTCTCAATTGTCGGCGGCTGAATCTGTTTCTCAGCTTGAGCAAGCAAAAGCTGCAGGTGTAAATATTACGGCAGATGTTGCGATTCAGAATCTACTCTACACCGATGAGTGTATTGAGGATTTTAATAGTGTTTATTATTGCTTACCGCCGTTAAGAGAAGAGCGGGATCGTTTAGCACTTGTTGATGGTGTAAACCGTGGTGTGATTGATGCGATCACCAGCGCTCATCGTCCACATGAGGCTGCAGCGAAACAAGCGCCTTTTGCTGAAACTGAAGCGGGAATGAGTAATATAGAATTTCTTTTGCCCTTTGCCATGCGTTTAGAGGACAGCGGAGAAATAAGTCTGCCCAGATTTATTGAAGCGATGACTCGAGGGTCTAGCAAGGTTTTACGCAGGAACTGTCCGAAAATAGAAGTAGGAGCCGTGGCTGACTTATGTGTTTTTTCTCCTGAAGGTGAACGTCAGTTGAGTGCTGACAAAATCATTTCTCATGGAAAAAACACACCTTTAATAGGAAAAAGTTTGAAGGGGCAAGTACTCACAACTATTCTAGATGGTAGGATTTCTTTCGAGTTAGATTGATTGCACCTTACACATAGGATTGGAGAATAAGGTATGGGTATTATCGGATTCCTTGGCTTTGTTTGTGTTTTATGGGGGCTTTACGTATTAGCAAAAAATACTAATGAAAGCCTTGAACAGCAGAAACAAATGCTGATAGAGCTGAAGCAACTAAAGCTATTAGCTGAGCGCGTGAGTGAGAGAGAGCCTAGTCCGCCGAAAATATACCAGGTAGAAGATACGCGTCAGCCTAAAGATAATGGTGAGGATAAAGCAGAAACGGAATGTGAAGTTAGCCTTAGTAAGCAGCTGATTGATATTAATCAGGATGACATTGTCGTTTTGCAAACATTACCGGGTGTGGGTAAGGTTCTGGCGCAAAAGATTATTGATGGCCGGCCCTATGAATCTATGGATGCTTTATTGAAGGTACAGGGGATTAGTCAGGATTTATTAGCGAAGCTACAGGTTTCGATAAAACTTTAGTAGAAATAAAAAAGAGGCCTTGAAAGCCTCTTTTTTGAATTTGGCTCAGGCCAGCTAGCCGTTCACTGCATCTTTCAGTGACTTGCCAGGCTTGAAGCCAACAGACTTGCTTGCAGCAATCTGGATTGTTGCACCAGTTTGAGGGTTTTTACCAGTACGAGCACTTCGCTCTCTGACTGAAAATGTGCCGAAACCGATCAGGCTTACGGTATCATTTTTGTTCATTGCATTGGTGATTTCATCGGTCAGAATATTCAGGACTTCACCGGCTTTTTCTTTGGTTAGGTCCGCTTTTTCAGCAATGGCAGCAGCAAGTTCAGGTTTTTTCATGAATTTTACCTTAATTGAGATTGTTGTCTTAGGTACACGCCAGACAGGGTCTGCAGTCCAGAGGACTTTGTACACCCTAAAGATAGTCCAGATCGCTTTGCTTGCAATGGGTAAAAGTAAAAAAAGCAAAATTTGTTAAAAAATGAAATATCTGTGAACTTGTTTCAAATTGGTAGCCATATTGAGTTTTGATTTACGGAACCCGCGTATAATTTTGGCACGAATTTTAATCTTTGTGCCATCGATCTCACTAAAATTCTATCAAGTCGTAGATAATCCGCGATTGCAGAAAGTATCTGAATGTTTTTAGGAGCCTATTGTGAAGCTGAATAGCAGCCGTACATATATAAAATGGATTGTTCTTTCCGTAGTGTTGTCGTCTTTACTGGGCGGCTGTAAAGCGATTAACCAGTTTTTGGTTAAGCCAATGGTTAAACCTACAGGTGATGCGATAACCCTGTTGGCCGAGGCGCACGTTGTACCTCAGTTGTTGACGACTGATGACTTGGTTGCGGGTTGTACTGGTGCTGAAGCGCTGGGAGCGATGGTTGAATCAATTGGCCGAATCACTGAAGAGCCCTGGGAGCTGGAAGTGCTTCTAAACTTAGGTGCTGGTGGTTGTGAAGAAGCAAGAGCTTTTGAACAAGAGCTTGCGTACTTGCGATACATTCGTGGACAGCAGCCAGATATGGCGCAAGATTCATTGATCGCCCAGAAAAATCACCATGTAAGAGCTGCGAAGCGTTATTACAAAGGCTGGCTGGCCTTGATTCAGTTTAATGGAGGTTTAGAAATTGGTGGTGAGTGTCCTGATCTTGAGCAAGAGTTTGATCAGATTGTTTGGTTGGCGGGATTGATTAATGGTCTTTTGTCCTTGAACCACGATATTCTCTCGGGTGTTGGTACCGGGGTGCCTAAAAACATTGCGGCACAAGCAGAACGTGGTGCGGGTTGTTTGGATAACCGGGCGTGGTTTGGCGTCCCTTTAGCGTTAAAAGCAGCGGTTTGGAGCTTGTTACCTGGTGCATTACCAGAGGGTGAAAATGCTTGGGAGCGATTGGAGCAAGCTGACCAGATTGGTGAAAATGCGCATATCCGTTTGGCGCACGTTTTCCATATTATCGCCGCTTATTCTAAAGGTGACATGGAGCGTGTAAGAACGGTTATTAAGCGACATGCTGAGCACATCACTAATCATAAAGCGAATAAGCAGTATCGTTTATTGGACGTAGCAGCAACAGAAGCGATCACCCGAATTTCAGATAAAATGTGGACAGAAAATATGGGGCACCGAACTCCAGTTGGTCAACTTGGATCTTTCTGGGATGAGAATGCCGCTGATGATATCGAAACTGTTGAACTGGATGACTTGTTTTAAAAAATGAGACTTGTATCACCTTAATATGCTTGAATCAAGGTGATTTGCCCATTTTTGAAAAAAAGAAAGTCAATCTCCAGCTAGTCTGCTACTAAGGAATGCCGGTATAATCTACCGGCATTTTTTTTTTGGCTAATAATAAACCAATTCATTTTTCGGGGAGAAGGGACTACGTGGCTTCCAATACACAAAGCGGCCGCTCAATTTCTGAGTGGCTATCGTCATTACCAGCTTGTATTTTGTTGTTACTGGTTGTTGTTTTTAGTACCAGTAGTGATATCCATAATCAGATATTACAGGTTGGGGAGCATTACTGGCCGGGCTACTATAAGCTTCGAGTTGATCCTGTCGCACCTACCTGTGATCCAAACGTTAATGTTGAAGAGCAGTTGCAAGCACGTTTGGCTCAAACCGAAGATGATGATTTAGGTTTAGATCTATTCGATGCTGCACCTGTCGATCCGGACTTAATTCGTACCTCTATCGAGAATGCACGTCAGGATTGTCAGAATAAATTTACAGCTTACGAAGAAATAAGCGATCGTATTACCCCGAGCGTTGAAGCATTCAGAGCAGTAGAGTTGTTTGTTTCTGACGCGATAGGCGTTGGCTTAGTTTCCCAAAAGTTCATCCTGATAACCTTGATCTTTTTGTGTGCAATGACGGCAACCTTGAAGCGCCACCATATTGCCATGCGCCCGGTCTTGCACCGACTTGATCACTATGTGTCGAGCTCTGCACAGGTTATTGCTAATTGTGTTTTGTTGACTTCGGTTTTTGCCTTCCGGGAGTTGGCTCACTCAGATGGTACCAACCTCCCGTCTGAAGAAGCGATGCTGCATAACTTCTGGGTATATGGCATAGCCTTATTGTTGATCGTCAGTATCTACAATTTGATTAAGGTGCCTGCTCACCTAAAACCTGGCGGTAATATTGGCTATGCTTTGTTATCGGTTCCTCTCTATTCCACGATGGCCATCATTGCGGGTATTTTCTTCTTCTCTCATGGCCACATGCCAGGGATAGGTATCTATCTGAATACACTGATGGACCTGGCGGACATGTTCCTGAACGTTGGTTTGTATGTCTGGATAGGTATGCTCTTGAAACAAACCCGTTTTGCCGGTTTGGTTCTGAACCTGTTTAAGCCTTGGAAAATGCCTCCGGAAATGTTGGCTTTTGTTGTGGTTGTTCTTGCTGCTGTACCGACTGCCTACACAGGTGGCTCTGGTATCTTCGTTATCGCTGCTGGTGCAGTAATCTATCACGAAATTAGAGCAGCTGGCGCACGCCGCAATCTGGCACTCGCAGCCACGGCGATGTCAGGTAGTATGGGTGTTGTATTGCGACCATGTTTGCTTGTTGTTGTTATCGCGTTCATGAACCGTGAAGTAACGACCGACCAACTATTTGGCTGGGGTGTATGGGTCTTTGCGCTAAGTGCCTTTATGTTCTTTATTATGGTTATGTTTGTGAACCGTCAGAGCAAGATTCAATTAGCCTCTGTTGGTGATGCACTGCCAGAGACATTTTCGCAAATTAAGCCTCTCATTCCTTACATCCTTTGTATGGGTGGCGTTATTATGTTCTATAACATGGCCTTAAACGTTCAGTTGGATGAGTTCTCTGCAGCGCGAATCTTACCTGTGATGATGATCGTTATTCTTATTTTTGAACATATCACCAAGAAAGACATGGTGAGTGAAGATGGTAAGTCAACCGAGCCACATAAAGGTATTGAATACTGTGTGCGTACAGCCACCAACCAGACAACGGCTGAAATTGGTGCCCTGCTACTATTGGTAGCTTGTAGTATCTGTTTGGGTGGTATGATCGAACGAACCGGTGTTGTTGAGATGTTCCCAAGTGACTTCTCAAGTATCTGGACAGCAATGGCCCTTATGGTGTGTGCGTTGGTTGTCATGGGTATGATTATGGAAGCCTTTGGTGCGGTAATTCTGGTAAGCCAAACAATCGCTACGGTTGCTTACCAGGCTGGTATTGATCCAATTCACTTCTGGATGATGACTTTGGTTGCCTTTGAGTTGGGTTACTTGAGCCCGCCGGTAGCATTGAATCACTTGTTAACACGCCAAGTGGTGGGTGAAGAAGAAGCGCTTAAAGCTGATGAAGAAGTTAAGGATGGTACCTTCTACCAGCGCAATGAGCGTATTCTGATGCCAATGATGACAATGGGCTCAGTATTGCTCATCGTGGCCTTTGGACCTCTACTGGTTGCCTACTAAGTTGAGTTAGGCAAATAAAAAATCCCCGCAAGTCGGGGATTTTTTTTGTTTATAATTTACTGAAGAGATGAGTACCTACTCAATTGATCGCTTTCGTATTTTTCTTAAGGAGCTAAAAACTTACTATGAGTGTAATAAAAATAGTTTGTCCAAAGTGCTGTGTTAGCAATAAGTTGCCGGAAGAGAGACTTAAAGAAAAGCCAAAATGTGGAAAGTGTAAGTCAGCGTTATTTCTTGGAAAAGCAATGGATATCACTGCGCAGAATGTCGCTGCTGTTGTTGGTCATAATGAGATCCCGGTGATCGTGGATTGCTGGGCCTCGTGGTGTGGGCCTTGTATGCAATTCGCTCCAACGTTTGATGCAGCAGCCAAGAAACTAGAACCGAAGTTACGTTTTGCAAAACTGAATACTGAAGTGCATCAACAAGTAGCTGCCCGTTGGCGAATACAATCTATCCCGAGTTTATTAATCTTCAAAGGCGGGAAAGAAGTTGCCAGGATTTCTGGAGCTTTACCCTTAGCCCAATTAACGAAATGGATAGAAGAAAACATTTAAGAGAATGTTTTCAATTATAGTTTGCTAGTTGCTCTCTACTCCCAGCTTTCGATGACGAGCTTCCCTATTGTTTTTCCTTGCTCTAGTTGGGCATGAGCCTGGCGTAGAGTGTCTGCGCAGATAGGCGATAATATTTGATTCTGTGTGGAGATGAACTCACCTTCGTCAACGAGCCGTGCCACTTCGTTAAGAATATGATGTTGCTCGATCCGGTCTGGTGTCTTGAACATGGCTTTGGTGAACATGAACTCCCAAGCGAAGCTCACTGACTTTGATTTCAGTTTATTCATTTCCAAGGGGGCCGTATTGTCAACAATGCAGCAGATTCTTCCAAGCGGTTTGATTACGTCTATCATAAGATCGAAGTATTGATCGGTGCTATTACAGCAGAGAATATAATCAACGCTAGGAATACCAATATCAGAAAGTTGTTTATCTAAAGCTTTGCTATGATCGATT
>NZ_LWGG01001583.1:0-880 GCF_001635365.1 Oleiphilus sp. HI0128
TAACCCGGGCATTTGAAAACCTGCTAACAAACGCCATCAAATACAGCCCCAACGATGCCAACATCGAGCTCAAGCTCTATGAGGGCTCTGGCAATCTTCATATAGAGATTTTGGACGAAGGCCCCGGCATTCCAGAAGAAGAGCTCAAATCGATCCTCAAACCCTTCTACCGAGCTGACAAAAGCCGTAACCGAGGCACGGGAGGCTTTGGATTAGGTCTCGCTATTAGCTCGCAAATTATTAAGAAGCACAATGGTGTGATTGAGTTGAGTAATCGGGAGGTTAAGGGGCTTAGGGTTGTGGTTATTTTGCCGAAGAGTTGAGAAAGTTTTTAAGGGCCCGAAGGCCCTTTATGTAGCCTCTAGGCCCAAGCCGTCGCTATTGCTGTATCGACTTGGTTTTGCTCATCAGAATTCAGCGATATGCTGCCTCCTGAAGGAGCTCCGAACGAAGCCATCGCACTTACAAGCTGTTCAATATTAATAGCATCAATGGCTTGGCCACCCGCCTCAATTGAATCCAGCTTAAACTTATCTGCCTTGTACCAGTTATTAACTCGAACGTGGTCTTCACTTCCCAGCACATAAATATCGAGATGGTTGTTCGTCTTTTTGAACCATACATCATCGACATCACCTACACTTTCCAAACTAAGTTTGTCAGTATCAGTCGCGAAGTTATTTGAAGCGTTATTAATACGATCATAGCCATCACCAGTTTGGTAGTAATAGGTATCATGGCCTTTACCACCCACCAACAAATCGTTACCTTCATTCCCGTAAAGCTTATCAGAGCCATTAGCACCTTTTAGTGTATCTGCTCCCAAGCCGCCATATAGAGAGTCGGCACCGCCACCACCGTGTAGCGTGTCGTTGCCTTC
>NZ_LWGG01001584.1:0-271 GCF_001635365.1 Oleiphilus sp. HI0128
GTAGCCTAAGTCTTCTGCCGCACCCGGCGCATTCATAAATGACACCACCTTTTTGCCTTTTAAGTCTTCAGGTCTACGAATAGGTGTTTTGCTCATTAAGCTTAGAGGTCTCACTGGCATAACATGTGCTGGATAAACACCTCGTCGAGTGAACTCCTCAGCCAAGCCATCAGCCATTAGCTCGTTCACAATTCGTGCAGTTAAGTAAGGGTTGGAAGGGGCTATATAGGGGAGCTGGATGGTTTTAAACAACTCAAAACCTTTTGCTTCG
>NZ_LWGG01001585.1:0-695 GCF_001635365.1 Oleiphilus sp. HI0128
CGTCCAGGTAATGCTAAAACAAATTCGACAGCAAGGTGGCAACCCTCAGCTCAAAGCAAAGTGTGAGCAATGCTTGGACAATGTTAAGCATATTCCTGCTCAGCATAGGCAATACAAACGCTTCCAAAGTTTACAAACGAAGGTTAAGGCACTGTCCTAGTCGTAGGTAACAGTGGGTATCGCAAGTCCTGGCTTCAATTGTATGGGAATAATCTGTTGCAACGTGTAATTTCCACTTGAGCCTGACTCATTTGCTCGCTATTATTCCTGCGCCTATTTTTCCGCCCTTAGCTCAGCTGGATAGAGCGTCCCCCTCCTAAGGGGAAGGTCTCAGGTTCGAATCCTGAAGGGCGGGCCATTCTTGTTTATATCTCCATATTGCTCTTAAAACTCAGAGCTATGTTATTAAAGTGTAAAACCACGCGTGTTTAGGTTTGTGGCTTTGGCAATCCACAGATTATGGTCTACCTTTGTAATCATGTGGATAAAGTCCTTTATCATTTATATTTCTTTGATTGCAGTTTTCCAACTGTCGCTCGCCCGTACCTGTTATGCTGATGACTCAGGCGGTCATGTCAGTGAATCAGCGAACGCGCAGTCTGTTATCACTCATCTCTCCACGCTAACCGACACTTTAAGCTTAAATGAGTTGCGCGCTATTTTTAGTCTGAGAGCTAGAGCTTGGCCCGATGGAA
>NZ_LWGG01001586.1:0-859 GCF_001635365.1 Oleiphilus sp. HI0128
GGGAACTCGTGCGTGAAGAGGCGGAGAGTCTTAGAGAGCAGGGTTACTTTGAGAAGACAACCAAAGAAGGCTCTGCATCGTACTATGATGTTGGCTTTAGAACCTTCTATAAGCATGGTTGGAGTAAATTCTATGTCAACTGGTATGGTTACACGCATGAATCTGCAAAGAAGCTATGCCCTAATACAGTTGAGCTGCTAAAAAACATTCCTTCAGTAAACGGTGCAATGTTTACTTTGTTGCCTCCAGGCTCAGAGTTGACTCGCCACTGCGATCCCATTGCCTGCTCATACCGGTATCAGCTTGGGCTATCTACACCTAACTCAGATGCCTGTTTTATCAATATTGATGGCAAAAGCTATTCTTGGAGGGATGGTGAGGCATTTTGTTTTGATGAAACTTATATTCACTATGTGAACAACAATACCGAAGACTATCGACTGATTCTAATGTTTGATGTTGAGCGTCCAATGAATATATTTGGTCGAGGGATTAACTGGGTATACAAGCTCTTGGCACGCGCAACTTTAGTGCCTAATACATCGATAGATCGCCAAGGTTTTTTTAACCGCCTATTCAGCACTGTTACACCTTTTCTTGAATGGTCGAAGGCCTTTAAAAAGCGGAATCGCCCGCTTTATAAAAGGCTTCAGTTTGTTTTTAACTCGCTGTTGCTGTTAATTCTGCTATTAATTATCGCTACGCCGTTTATTATCTTCTCATAACTAGTTTCCATACTCGCTATGATATAAAACTCTCTTGTTTCTAGAATAAGAGCGCGCACCCCAATTTACTCTGTGTGCAATTATGCACAACGCTTCTGCATATTTTATATTTCCGCACAAGTGTCCTTGATCTA
>NZ_LWGG01001587.1:0-676 GCF_001635365.1 Oleiphilus sp. HI0128
AAAGCCGCTGACATAGTCTTTGCACTAGGTTTCCACTGATCGGAGCAAAGTCCGCAACCATTAGGCTGCCACCCGGTTTAAGCTGCAAGCTTAGATGATTTAGCATTTCGATCATCAATGGGTGAGCGAAGACATTCAAAAAGTAATTCGCTACCACATAGTCATAATAGCTGTCCTTAAGGTGCTTAAATGCATCACCCAGGACAAGCACGACGCGATCGTTCAAGCTTAATCTCTCTAGCTTACATTCAATACGCTTTAGCATTTTAGGTGAAAGTTCAACGACAGTAATCTCGGCACCTTTTTGCGCAGCAAGTACCACATCTTCACCGCTTCCCGCCCCCACAAACAGTAATTTATCACCGGGCTTTATGTCACGCAGCTGCCAACGCTTACTCGCAATGATCTTACCACCACTATATAAATGCGCGGCCTTTTCGTAGAACCTAGCCGTTCTGTCATAACGACCTCTCACAAAAGAATTATCTTCAGACATCACTAAAAAACCTGTATTGCTTTTAAGGTAGCAATGGTTGCTTTAGGCAACGAGATCCCCGGAGGAATACATTGGAACCAGTGTTCACTCTGTGCTCGATATCGAGTTTTATGGTAAGCAAGTGCTTGAAACGCATATAGAAAACTTCCATAGCGATACATTAATTGTTGCAAGTAGCGT
>NZ_LWGG01001588.1:0-1122 GCF_001635365.1 Oleiphilus sp. HI0128
CCTTACGAGCGGGCGGTGTCATGAGAGGGAAACTATCTCTTACCCCAGGCGATTTAAGTACCGGGAATTGTTTTTGGATATAACGTAGTAACAATACTGCAGGGCTATCCATTAGCATTTTTGCCTGAGGAAACTTCCATAGTAGCTTGTCGATACTGTCATTGGGTTCGAAGTAGGTATCGCCAATTTGATCATTGTTCATATCCCAGCCTAAATAGTCGCTCCAGTAATTACCTTGGGCGTCGAGGCTCCATTCTTGTTTGCGGGTCGCGACGTATTTCACTTGAGTCTGGTTTTTGATAAAGGTGTTTTTAGCAATAATATTGTTCTCGGAACCTGCTGTCAGGTGAATACCGATTTCTGCATTACTCACGTCATTGTCTAGAATTTTGTTGTGCAGCGAGTTATAAATAAAGAAGCCCTTACCATCGGCACCCTCAACGTGACGTGCCTCACTTTGACGCACGCCATCAATCGTGTTGTTAGTTAAGGTGGAATAGGTAATAAAGTTTAATAAGATGCCGTAGTCTTCACTATCGAGTGACTGGTTATGATTGACAGTGAGACTTCTGGATTGCATGAGCGCATAGCCTGCACGGGTTCGTACCGCTTTGTTTTTGGTGACGGTATTGCTGTGGGAGTACATGTAATGAACCCCGTAGCGAAGGTCGTGCATATGGTTTTCAGTGAGCAGGTTGTTCTGGCTAGAAATAATGTAAATTCCGTCACGGGTATGCCAGATTTCGTTGCCACGAACCTCGGTATTGGTCGCAACGGATAGATGAATACCATTGCCTCGGTCGGTTGAGCGCATCTGCTCGTTACCGCTTATTTTATTGTTGATAATTTTTGCACCATCGCATTTATCTAACCAAATACCGCTAGTATCACCATGAAGCAGGTTATTCTTGATGGTTGTATTTTGTGCCGATTTTTCAATAAAGATGCCGGCATTCATTGCCGTTAAATCATCGCCCCAGTTTTCTATTGTCAGATTTTCAATGGTGACATGTGGAGCTTTTATTCGAATCCCGTCATGCATGCCTTGGGCGTTGATGATAGCGCCCTTTTCACCTTGAATAGTGAGACTCTGTCGAATAACAAAGTTACCGGCGTAAACAC
>NZ_LWGG01001589.1:0-995 GCF_001635365.1 Oleiphilus sp. HI0128
GAGAAACCATCCCCTTCCCTTAAGTACAAATTATTAATCATGGCTCTTCGTGCGCTCGGTTCTGAAGAGTAGATATGACTGCTAAATTCTATTGTCGGAACCCCCCTTTGAAAGCTAATATTCATTTCACTTAGTAGAGGAAGGTCTGAAAATGCATTTGGTGCACTACTAATTTGTTTGCTTCTATCGCTCTCGTCGTTCACACTTGTCGGCAATATTTTTTCCTCGACAGCTTTAGAAACCGGGGCTGCTTCGGAATAAGGCTCGGCAAGCGGCGGGCTGATGCGCTTAACACCCGCTTTAGGTCGGATAACATCGTCAGCTTCGACTGGCTCTTTATCCTCCTTAGCAGAGCGTTTATCGGAAAAGTCATCCTTTAGAATAGGAAGAGGCTTTGCTTGAATGGGTGCTTTATCAATGAGATGGGATGGAAGTGCCTTGGTTTTACGGCCAGTATCCTTAATGTCCGGCTCAGTCGAGGAGAGTGCTTTATTGTCAGTTAACAGGCTATTTTCAGAGCTTCCACTCTCATCAGTAGAATTGCTGCCTAGAAAATAAAATATCAACGCACCTGCATTAAGTAAAAGGACAAATATTAGGAGGTAAGGCCAAAGAGGCTGTCGCGACATATTCCTTGGCATTACCATCATATCGTTATTAATCGAAGAAACCTTCTCTTGATGCCTATCCTGTTCTGACCTTTTCAAGGCGTCTAAAATGTATGACATGCTAATTCGCCCCCATAAGTCGAGGGACGCCTAAGTTAAGGCGCGAATTTATATGAATCAGCGTCATGCTGCCCGCGATGCCGTCAGGCACAAGGCCTGAGCTGGCTTGAAAGCGCTTAATCTGGTCTTCAATTGGTTCGCTTTTATTGGCTTTATACTGACTGAGTCGAGACAAGCTTTTCCTCAACCATGCCTCTTCTTTTTTCTGTCCTGGCATTACGAGATTCGATTTGTAAGGAGGAACCTTCCAAACAATTGAGTACTCCC
>NZ_LWGG01001590.1:0-528 GCF_001635365.1 Oleiphilus sp. HI0128
CTCGGCGCGTTTTCCTTGATCACGGTCACCACCACAACCAAATATCACCCTTAGAGAGCCACTGCAAAGAGGCGCTAGCGTTTTAAGTACATTTTCCAAAGCATCAGGTGTATGTGCATAATCAACTACGACTGTAGGTTGATTCACAGACCGAAGCACTTCCATACGGCCATCAACCGCTTTAATCTTTTTAACTCGCGACTCAACGCTTTCGAGGTCGTTCATCGCCGTGGCAGCTGCAAGCACAGCTAACAAATTGCTTAAGTTAAATTCGCCCAGCAATGGGGAGTCGATCATTACCTGACCTACTGAAGCCTTGATCAATGCGTGTATACCCGATGACGAAAGCTCGTTCGTCAATACCGCAACATCAGCAGCTTTACTTGAAACCGCATAACTCGTAATGTTTGTGCCTGGCGTAACAGCGGCTTTAAAATCGCTGAACAGGTCATCATCTCGATTTAGTACTGCAAAGGCCAAGCTCGTGTTCTGAAATAGCTTCTGCTTGGCTTGCGCGTAGTCGGACAT
>NZ_LWGG01001591.1:0-1195 GCF_001635365.1 Oleiphilus sp. HI0128
TTCTTCACCGGGGTAGGCCCGAGCAAAAGCATACACCGCGACCTTTGTTGTGAACGAGGCTAAAAATATTGTTCCGCTTGGTGTCGCTTCAGGATACGAATCAGTTAACCAGTTGTGCATAAAAGGGAAGGCACACTTGATTCCGAAGGCGAAAAAGATTAGCCATGCACCAACTTGGGCGATGCCCTCATGCTGCAAGCCGATATGAGTGAATAGTAAGCTATTGTTAACGTGCGCGAAGATCAATAGACCTGCAAGTAACAAAACGCCAGATAATACTTGAATGATCAGATAGCGAATACCAGAAGAATAGGCTCGATCTGTTCGACGAGCCCAAATAAGAAATACGGATGTGAGTGCCAGTAACTCCCAGAAGACGAAAAGGGTAAGTAAGTCACCGGCAAATACTGCGCCGACAGCACTACCTGCGTAGGCGAGGCCTGCGACGTGCTGCACAGTATCCTTAACGTGCAAGGCGTAGATGATGGCGATTAGAGCAGCAAGATGGAAAAGATAGCCAAACATCAAGCTAAGTTTATCAACCTTAACTGGCTCTAGTGCATAGCCCATAAACTCCATAGACCAGAATACGCCATGCTCTAGGCCGACCAAGTTAAGAGCACCTAAAATGGGAGCCGCTAACATGATGAGGTTTCGTGTCCAGCCACGTAATAGTAACGCAGCTAAAGCACCTAGCATTAGGGGAAGAAATGGAATCACATTACTCATCGTAGTAATCTTCACCTCGCATCAGAAAGGTTCGCATCCATGTTGCTATGAAAACGAGAATAGAACAGCCTACAAAGCCGTAAATGGCATAAAAAGCAGGGAAGTTCTCCCAGCTGTGGTAAATATGGCGGTGAACAATAAAGTCAGCAATCACTAGCAAAGCACATGCGACATAAAATACTTTTAACATCTTTTTGACGTTTTCTGGCTTGTCGAACCAGCCATCTGAAGAGTGATGATCAGACATTTAGCCTTCCCCCATATTCGTTGATACACCTGGAATCAAATTTATTAGATCGATCAGGGGTTGAGGATAGAAGAACAAGGCAAGACATCCAAACGAAGTCACGCCAAGTGCTATTAAAATTGGTAACGGAGCCTCTTTAGTGTCCGACCATGCCCAAGGCTTAGATTCTTTTGCTTGGGTATTAAAGAATGCTTTGATTGGGATGGGCAAAAGATAAGC
>NZ_LWGG01001592.1:0-694 GCF_001635365.1 Oleiphilus sp. HI0128
TTGCTTTACTTATCGTTATGGTTGCCTGGATGGCGGGTGCCTTTAATAACAAGGTAAAGCCCGGGCAAAGTGAGCAGCAAAGTTTGGTAAAACTCGATGAGCTACTAAGGCAAGCGATTGAGGTCGAACGGGTGAAGAAGGAAGTGTTCGAGCCAGTGCCAGCAGGTATTGAAGCGAAACAGAATTCACTTATCTCATCACGTATTCTAGCCAAGATAGAGAAAGTACATGTACGAGCAGGGCAGCAGGTTAAACAAGGGCAGCTACTGATTGAATTGGAAAAGGCAGATTTGCTATCACGGGAGTCTCAGGCAAAAGCGGCTTTGTCTTCAGTGTCTGCACGATTGTTGGAAGCAAAGAATAATCTTAAGCGTTCTGAGGACTTGAGTCAGAAAGGCTTGATTGCTAACGCTGCTTTGGAGCAGACTCAGGCAAACTACGATAGCTTGTTAGCCGGTAAGCAAAGTGCAGAACAGGCTTTGTTAGAAGCGCAAACGGCCCTGGGTTATGCTCAGGTGCATTCCCCTATTGATGGTCTAATAATCGATCGCTTTGCAGAGCCCGGTAATACTGCCCAACCAGGGATGCAGCTTCTTACCTTATATAATCCAGCTACTTTACGAGTCGAGGCGCATGTGCGCGAACAATTGGCGATCGGCCTCAGTTTGGGTGACACCTTGCAGGTAAGGATTCC
>NZ_LWGG01001593.1:0-13397 GCF_001635365.1 Oleiphilus sp. HI0128
TCCTAACCAAGACGCTAGAACGTATTGATGAGCTGTTTAATGCCTCGGGTGGTATTACCGGTGTCACGACGGGTTTTAGAGACCTGGATGAGATGACCTCCGGTCTTCAGCCTTCGGACCTGGTTATCGTTGCGGCTCGACCTTCGATGGGGAAAACGGCCTTTGCAATGAACCTGGTTGAGGCCGCCTTAATTAAAGCAGAGAAGCCTGTATTAGTATTTAGTATGGAAATGCCGGCTGACTCAATACTAATGCGTGTTATCTCCTCATTAGGGCAGATTAACCAAACCAGAGTACGTTCCGGTAAGCTGGAAGAGGATGATTGGCCACGCTTGACCTCTGCGGTGAGCATGCTCAAAGACAAGCCCCTCTTTATTGATGATACGGCAGGTTTGAGCCCGACGGAGGTTCGATCTAGAACTCGGCGTGTCGCGCGAGAAATTAAGCAGGATATAGGTCTCATCATGATCGACTACCTTCAGCTGATGCAGGTTCCTGGCATGACGGAAGGTAGAACAGCAGAGATTTCTGAGATATCGCGATCTTTAAAAGCTTTGGCGAAGGAAATGAACTGTCCGGTGGTAGCCTTGTCTCAGTTAAACCGTGGCTTGGAGTCTAGGCCGGATAAGCGCCCTATGAACTCAGACTTGCGTGAGTCAGGAGCAATCGAGCAGGATGCCGATGTTATTATGTTTATCTACCGTGACGATTATTATAACGAGGATAGCCCTGATAAAGGTATGGCCGAGATAATCATTGGTAAGCAGCGTAACGGGCCGATTGGTAAATGTAAATTATCATTCCAGGGGCAATATACTAAATTTAATGATTTGTCTCACGCTGATTATGGAAACGAGTTTTGATCGAAAAGCTTAGGCGGGCAGAAGGTGTTAATTTGTGTCTTGAGGGTGAGGGCTTTTCAGGCGGTCGTCCATTATATCTTGAAGTAGACGGGCAGGCTTTTCGTCATAATATAAAGCGTGCAGCAGAAATATCGAAGGCTACTTCTTTAATGGTGGTGCTTAAAGCCAATGCCTACGGTCATGGTCTGATCGAGATGGCAAGGCTTGCTGGCCAGCATGACTTGGCAGTGGCAATTCCCGAAGAAATGCGCCAATTGCGTGAGGCTCAGCTCGCTAATCGAATATGGGTACTTGAAGGACCTTTTGCTAAGGCCTGTATCGAGGATACAAGCAATGTGATTTGGGTGGTCCATAGCTTATGGCAGTTGGCGCTGTTTGAAAATCAAACTCAGGCTTCTGAGTATAAAGTTTGCTTAAAGCTTGATACCGGAATGAATCGCCTGGGTATGAATAGCGAGGACTTTGCACTTGCATTGAAGCGAATTGAGTCAAATCAGTACCTCTCGCTCTATGCTTGTATGACGCACTTCTCAGCAAGTGATTTGCCAGGGGGGGAGCAGGTAGATCAGCAGCTTCAGCGCTTTAATTCTGTTATACAAGATATTGAGTCGGATGAGCTCTTACTGAGCACGGCTAACTCCGGTGGTATTCTATATTATCCTCATAGCCATAAAGATATTGTTCGACCTGGTATTATCTTATATGGCGCAATGCCGTCACCAGAGAAGCAAGACCAGAATTTTGATTTAAAGCCGGTGATGAAATTAAAGTCTGCAATCATGGCTGTTAGAGAGCTTTCTATCGGAGAGCGTGTTGGCTATGGCGGCCGCTGGCGAGCATCTCGTGAATCACGAATTGCAACAGTCGCTTGCGGTTATGGTGATGGTTATCCCCGACATGCACCAGATGGAACGCCGGTAGCGGTTTTTGATTCCGCGTCACAATCCTTTGTTCGAGCCCCGCTTGTAGGGCGGGTATCGATGGATATGTTGGCAATTGATATAACGGATATTCCTTCTTGTGGTCTTGGCAGTCCTGTTGAGCTGTGGGGGGATTATATTAAGGCGGACGAGCTTGCATCTTTGGCTGGTACGATTGCCTACGAGTTATTTTGTAGTATTACTACTCGTGTTCCAAGGCTGTTGAGTGGCGAATAGAGTATTCGCCACTGGGCCTTTTTAAGGTGCTTCTTCGAGGAGTTCTTCGCTCTCTGATGGTTCTTCAGAAGTATCGTCATACATAAACTTCATGTCGCCAAAAGAGCCTGTCGGGTTGATGAAAGAAAGGCTGCTCGGAAAGAAGTAGGTCTTGACCGGTGCGTCATGTTCATAGCTATCTTTAACTTTCACCTCACCATGAAATTGGCTCTTTATGTCAATATCGATAACCTCTGCGATGTTGCCAGGCAAAGTCCCTATTAGAGCGCCATGCCCCAAGTCATGATCTTGATTATACTGATAGATATTAGGGTTAATGAGAGCGGGAATAGTTTTCTCTCCAACACTTAGTAATGTCGTATCATTTGAGTTGATGATAGCCTGTTCTACGGGGGCACCCGAGCTATCAAATAAGTTGGAAATTCGTCCCCATATTGAGTTCGCAATATCTGGGAAATGACTTGTATAGAGTTCGCTGTCGAAATTTTGAGCAAACAATTGTGGCTGGCCGTCAGTTTCACGCTCGAGGTGAATGAGTATGTTGTCGTCGCTGCCCTCAATATAGCTCGTATAAGTATCTGATGAAGGAAGCCCTGCCGATTCTATAAAAAGACCTAGATCTCCGGTTAACTGGACCGAGGAGCTGGAGTCGATGTTAGATTGCTGGTTATCTTCAGCAAAAAACTTGCGAATGATGATGTTCTGCGATGTGCTGATCATTCGAATGTCTTCTACTTCTGCCGCTGAATACTCCTTGAGCGTGGTAAGGGTCTCTTCGGTGGATACACCTTCAATCATATGAAGATTAAGTCCGTCACGTATATACAGTCTATCAGTCTCTTGATGATAGGAAAGTTGAGAGTCTTCAGGGTTTTGAAATACAAAAATTGGTGTTTCAAAGCGATCTTCACGTTCTTCAACATGGCCGCGATCAAATATTGCTAGAGTGGGGAGTTTAATTAAGGCGTCGTTATGTCTGAACAGAATAGCATTCTCAATATAGGTGAACCATTGATCTTGGTTATTCTTATAGTTTGGGTCTCGGTTGATTAGCTCAACGCCAAGCTCAGTAAGACCAAATGAGTATTCGAGAGTGTCAAAATTACGATCAGATTCTTTAATATAGAATTCATATTGATTCTTTAGGTAGTTAAATCCAAGGTAGCCAAACTCTTTGGTTGAGGTGTTATAAACCGGGTGCTCGGCGTACATTAAGGCTTCACTTGAATTTGTTACTCGTCCAACCCAGGCCTGACTTTTCTCAAACGAGGTTTCCTGGTTGCTTGCTAAAGAGTGGACTTCATCTATTTCCTCTTTACTTAGGTATAAATGTTCTTCGTGGTTACCGTAGAAAAAATCGTGCTCGTGGGTGTGGTAGTGAGGGTGGTTGTTAGGGTCGAAAGGCAAGCCATCATCGCCAATCTCGCCAGCTTCGTAGGCGTGATCGTGGTCATGGTCATCTGTATGAGTATGGGAGTGGCTACTAACATGAGTATGGCTATTGATAGATATACGGCGAATCTCATACTCGGTATCTGGGTCTTGTTCTAGGTCAATTTGGTAGTAATTGAATGTGCTGAGAGCACAGTCCTCGGGTGCTGTTTTTACATATAGTTTATGTTCATTTTTGTACAGTATCTCATCAATGAGTCGGTTTTCTTCATCAAGGGTTAGAGACGGCCGAATATCGCAAATAAGAGGGGGCTTGCCATCCACAGGCTCAAAATTGACAATTGGGTGGGCATAGCGAGTCACTAATTCGAATAAAAATATAGAGGAACCTTTGCTGTAAGCAATAAGCTCAGGAAGCAAGGTGTGTATAAGTGAAGAATTGCTGTCGTCACCTTGAACTTCTTCTGCCTCGTCGGTGTCTAGATATACAATGTGGCCTTCAGGAGAGCTAACTAAAGTTGGGTTTTCATCGTCTGGCCCAATGAATAGAGAAAGTCGCGCTGCGCTGTCCTCGGTAAAATGGGCTTCTACAATCTTGCTTTCGCCTGATTCCGGGTCGAACTCATATAGTGAGTTGTTTTTAATAAATGGAAAGTTCAAATTTTCGATTATTGGTGGCAACTCGGTGGTGGTTTTGTTTGACTCAGAGCAAGCTGCTATACCCATCATCAAAATGGCTAATATTAAAAGTCGTGAATGCATTTTCATCTGCTTGGTAACCCTATTCCTTTTGTAAATGCGTAAACTCAATGAACGCTGCTCAAAAACTACATGCCATCGACTAATAATAACGATAGAGATTGATCTTCAATATCAGGATCTGGTGTTTCTTGACTGGGGTTAAAAATGAAGCTGAAATTGGCGCGCTGCTCGACCCCCTCAAGAGAGTAGGTCGCTTCAAAGTTTAGAAAGCTATAATAATCGTTGATGACGCTTCCATTCATGAATTCGAGGTTTGATAATTCATGGAAGATACCGTAGCTAAAGTCAACGGAGCGGTGCTCTTTATTCCCATTTTCATTCTCTCGTGATGACTGTGCCAGCGCACGGCCATTATCTTTGTCTTCATCATATTTATACAGATAGGCTCCAGAAAGCTGCCGCGTCCCACTAACATTCTTAACTGGCGACGATGATATGAGTAAAGGTAAGTCATCTTGATTTCTCATATCCTTAACAAAAATGAGGGTGCTTTCCTCGAAGCTTGTTGGTTCGTAGTTGCTGTTCTTTTTCGTCAAAATATGCGCTTGTGAGCCTGACTCGCTATTGTAGGAGTTGAAG
This sequence comes from Oleiphilus sp. HI0128, assembly GCF_001635365.1. Lineage (NCBI taxonomy): Bacteria > Pseudomonadati > Pseudomonadota > Gammaproteobacteria > Oceanospirillales > Oleiphilaceae > Oleiphilus > Oleiphilus sp. HI0128. The sequence goes on from NZ_LWGG01001593.1 coordinate 4,754, forward strand.
TGGAATGTATCGTCATTGATGTAAATCGAAATTTCTTCGGACTCATCTATATTGCTCTCGTTTCCTGTCTCATAAATGACAGTTAGCAAGTCATCTTTTCCAGTCTCTTCGGTAAGTAGTAGCAACTCGTTTGTGCTGTTTAGTCGATAAGTTAGCGAAACATCTTCCGTACTCTTGCTATTACTATAAATAAGCTCAAACCGATCACTTTCGTATAGATAAAGGTCGTTTTCAACCTGGATTACAAAGTTACTTTGCTGAACTGGCTGGCTGGTATTAAGGGTAAGGTTTGTATAACCGTTGAGCGTTAATGTTGGCGTATCAAATATAGCGTTAATGCGTGCTTGTATAGGAGTTGAGCTACTTGTTGGGTCATCGACAGTAAATAGATATGAAGTTGGTATAACAAATAAGTTAGATCCTTGCTGGGCCAATATCTTGTTATTTGATACTTGAGTAAAAGTAAGGGGTTCTGTGAAAGGGAGTTGTGTACTCCATTCTATTGTTTGTATTTCGTTAAAACGGTCTATTTCTGCATAGTTAAAAGATAGTTCGGAAGAGTTGTTGTTATAGCTAAGGTAGCCATAGTTTCCTTGCCATACTGATGAAATTACTTTTGCTGAATCGTAGTCAATAACTAACTCGGGATCGTGTTTTCCCTCAGAAACGACGCTGTGCTCAAAGGTTGTGTAGATGTCCTCATCAATCAGAGTAGAAAAATCAATTTTTTCATAGAAAATATCGCCATCACAAGCGGTTGAAGCCGAAACATGAAGGATGATTTCAGGAAGGTGTTTAGTGCTGACATTGGACTCTTTTCGGTCTTGAAAAGCGTGGGTTGTAGGCATTCTAATAGCTGAGATACCACAAATATGGCTACTTAGATTTGCTAATACATAATGTTTGTTATTGTTGGCTTTGTCGAGATCGAAGAGGTTTATAACGCTTTCTTCTTGCGAGTTTCTCGTTACATAGGCTATGTATTCGAAACCTTGTTTTTCTTCATCTATGTCGAAAGCTAGTGCGGTCTGAAAGTCGTTAGTTGCTTCAGCAAAATCGGCGAGCTTGTAGGTTATAAGGTTGTCATTCTTGATAGTGTAGTAGCTGATAGTGTTATCAACAGTATTAATATAGGCGTTATAGGTATTCACCTCAGGTGGATCCACAGGCGTCTTATGGTCGGTGGTACATGCCGTCAAAAAGAAAATGCCTAGTGGCAGTGTTAGCGATCCTAGCAAAGAGTGAAGGTTAGGCAATAAAGCTCTCATTAGCGAATGCATCCTGATTATGTAATGATGATTTTATTAGGGCATGTAAATACAATTAACCACTGAGTATATCTGTCTTACATAGTGAAAAAAAATCTAACAAAAATGAATGGGATAAGGTTCACACTATTAAGGTCGCTCAGGTTCAATTTGACCGTCACTGGGCTCGTTGAATTGATTCAGTATTCCCTTAAATTGCATTTATCAAAGTAAACAGAGTTAGCCATAAGTGTAAGTCAGGCTTCCATCTAAGCTGTGAATATCTAATAATTCAAAGCTATTCCTACTCAAAAAATAATAATAAGAGACAGTTATGTGCCGGTGTTTGGTGACAGGAGCAACAGGTTTTATTGGGAAACTTTTGGTAGAAGGTCTTCTTAAGCAAGGGCATGATTTGCTTGTGTTGGTGAGGAATCCTGATACTGAAAAATACAGCGAACTTATTTCCAAGTGGCGAGCTTTATCCTTAGTGCTAGACAATGGTTCTTCGTTGGATGTTTGGTGTGGCGATTTAAATAGCCAGTTTATGGGGCTCGATAAGACTTCATATAGTTTTTCAGATTTTGATCATGTTTTTCACCTTGCAGCAGTGTACGATCTGGGGGCGCCTGAAAAACTCGTTATGGAAACGAATGTTCAAGGTACGGAGCGTTTGTTTAGTACGCTGGTTTCTTCAGGTTTTACTGGTCGAGTTCATATGCTCAGCTCGATGGCTGTGGCAGGAGACTTTCAGGGCACCTTTTCCGAGGATATGTTCGATGAAGGTCAGGAGCATTCGCATACCTATCATTTGAGTAAATTTCAGTCCGAGGCTTGTGCCCGTCGTTTTAGGGATGAGCATAATATGGACTTAAGGATTTATCGGCCTTCTGCAGTAGTAGGCGACTCAACAAGCGGTGAGATTGATAAAATCGATGGGCCATACTATATGTGCCTGTTAGTAAGTTTTTTAAAGCGATATTTACCTTCATGGGTGCCAATCCTTGTTCCTAAGTTAAAGGCAAATCTCGATGTTGTACCTCGGGACTACCTTGTTGAAGCTATATTGCTCTTGAGTCAGTCTGAGGACTTGGGGGGGGCAAACTTGTTTTCACCTGACCGGCACGCAGTCACTACCTTTACATAAAGCTTTTACGCAAATTCTTCGTGCAGCAGATGGTCCAAAAGTTGGCTTTTCTTTGCCTGTAAGGTCTTCAGGTATACAAGGTGGCGTGTTTAAGCAACTAGGTATGCTAAAGCAATTGAAGGCAGTTCAGATCGCTCTCGATGGACTTTTCGAAAAGCTAGGTATTCCTTCGTCAGTCTTTTCAGCACTAATGCCAGGCCTGAAATTTAGTGCAGATTCAACACAGAAACTTTTAGTTAAACAGGGCTTGCGAGCCCCAGCATTTGAAGATTATGTCGATCAGTTATGGGACTACTACAATCGCTATTTGGACCCTGCTAAGAACAGAGAGGGCTTGGCTGAACTCGCCCTTAATAATAAAACAGTTTTAATTACAGGCGGCTCAAGTGGAATTGGCTATGCGAGCGCCAAACGGGCTCTGAGTTATGGTGCTCGAGTTATTCTGGTTGCCCGGCATCAAGATAAACTAAATGAGTGTAAAGAGGCATTAATTGCCAGCGGTGTAGACCCAGAACGAATCGACATCTATACGTGTGATTTATCCCATTTTGATGAGTGTGACGCGCTTGTTACCTATATAGAGGATAAGTACGTTTCACTTGTTGTTTTGTCTAGTAATGCTGGACGCTCAATTCGTCGTTCTCTTTCTCGCTCTGAAGGGCGTTTCCATGATTTGGAGCGAACGATGCAGTTAAATTACTTTGGGGCTTCGCGCTTGATTTTGGGGCTTCTTCCTTCCATGGTCAAAAATGGTGGAGGGCATATTCTTCATTCTTCTTCAATGGGTACTATGGCTGTCACGCCACGTTTTGGGCCTTATATGGCAAGCAAATCTGCTATGGATGCGTTGTGTGACTCACTGGCTGCAGAGTTTGCTAACCGGGATATAAGTGTCACCTCGATAAAATTCCCCTTGGTTAAGACCGAAATGGTTGCGCCAACGAAAGAATATAAAAATGCCGACCTGGTAAGCGCCGAGGATGCGGCACAAATGTTTATTGATGCGGTGATAGATAAGCCCAGAAAGCAACTTACCGGAATGGGCCTGTTTTTGGGGGCTATATCTTTATATGCGCCAGAATTAGTAACCCAGATCTATAACTACCTTTATCAAATATGGCCTGATGAGCAAGGAGAGTACCCCGAAATGGGCTTGGATAGGGCGCTTTTGACAAGTATTGTGCCGAACTCACCTTTATAGGGCTGTCATCAGTAGTGATATTTTTGAGCTGGTTAATTCTGTCGGGTGCTTCGTTTTTTACTTCTGATCCAGGGTATTTGTGTTCTTGTTTATAGCGTAAATATTCTTTTATGTACGTGCCAAAATACTTATCCAGATAATGAAGCGCCCCGGCATAGTTGCCTTTAAAGCGTGAATGATGAAAGTCGTGGTAAACCGGGCCGTCATATAAAGGCAAAAACCGCAAAGGATTCCATGGAAAGTCATAGCCTGCATGGCCGTCAGCGGCTTCAATATTTCTAATAATAATCCAGGCATAGAGCACATAAAGATGGCAGCCAAGTAAAATAGGGCCGAGCATGGCTAGACTGCCGATCAAGATGAACTCGATAACATGAAAGTAGTTACCGTCTAATGCGCAGGTGTTGTGAATTCTATGATGGACCGAGTGAACCTTGCGTAGCATCCATTTGTTTTCATGTAGCCAGCGATGCATTAAATAGAAAAGAAAGTCATCCAACAAAAGAAAAAAGATAATTTGAATTACCCAGACGTACCAAGCTGGTATAGGGCCTTCGTGAATATCGCTATAACGGAGAATTGGCCAAAAGATAATGAGGAGCACAAGCATGATCAGCGAATTGAAGCTGATTCTAGCGATATTGGGCCAGAAATATTTTCTTACCTGGAAGGGTTTGTCTTGAATTTTATAGGGCTTTGCCCAATCTGGGTCAAGCCAAGCAAGAATTGTCCAGGGGGTGGCAACGACAAGAAAAGTACCGACACTCAGGGCGAGTGTCGCGACGGGAAAGGCTAAAAACATAGGGTCTTGATACAGTTCAAATAGTTCGTTGAGTTGTTCTATCATTGTTCGTTAGTCCCTTATAGGCTCGTGTTGGGTGTCAGTAGTGCTTTAAGCTCTTGGGGGAGTGCATAGGTTTTTGAACTAGCTGGTAGCAGATTGGTGTCACGAGAGTTGAACGTGTGCCAATAGACAAAAGTTTTATCTTTCTCGGCTTGAGCGTGACTCAGTACTGCTGCCGCAGTTTTCGCTGTATAGGTTGATTCGAGGTTTATATGATGAGCTGCAAATAGCTTGAGCGCGGCCTTACTTGCTGTGGTGCTTAAACCGTAGCCATCACCGAAAAAATAATTGTTTAAGTGTATTTGGGGCGCTTTTTTTATTTCCAGCTTGTCGGATCGATGCTTTAAATAATTAGCCGTTCTCATCATCAGTTTAGCAATAGTTTTATCTGTGCAAGTTTCAATGGGGCCGAGATGCGATGGGGCGACACGAACGCCAATGACTTTGGTTTTTAGTCCCAGTAAGTTACAGCCAAGGGTCAAGCCGGCAAGTGTTGCGCTAGAACCCACAGGACAGTATAGATAGTCAGGTTCGGGAATTAACTGAGCATCAATTTGCATTTTCAGTTCAAAAGCAGCATTGACGAAGCCGAGGCAGCCAACAACATTTGAGCCTCCTGCGAACAAGCTATAAGTCTGCCTTTTCTCAAACAAGCTTCGTTGATAAAAATGGAAAGCCGTTTTAGCGATCGTTTTTCTGTAGTCCAGTTTTGCACCAAGTTCCCACATTAGCCGAAGATTGTTAAGAACGGTGTCTGATATGGCCTGATCGAATAATATAATGTTGGTAGAAAGCTTGTACTTACTGCCAAAATAAGTGGTCGCAACGCCATGATTACTGCCGATTGCTCCAAATGTTAAAATACGCTTCTTGTTCGCTTCCAACGCATCGGCGAGGATGAACTCAAGCTTCCTAACTTTATTTCCTCCGTATTCTGAGTGACTTAAATCGTCTCTTTTTATCCATATATTAGAAGGAGGTCCTCCAAATTTTGTGATAGGTGCAGGAAGGTCTGCAAAATTCAAGCAAGGACAGGCACTTTTAAGTTCCGGGAAATGTTCAAAAATAGCTTTGTTCATCGTATTATTGTTGTTTGTTGTACTAATGTTGATAAGTATTGTGTTTGATAATAAATATTAGAGCTGCGCTAGCGTAGAATTATTCTTTAGGTATTTATTGACATATTGCGACCTTAAAGGCCGCTTGGGCAAAATTCGTAGTTCTTGTATACTTGAATGATTAGCTTTCGACACTTTTTACGTAAAATTAAGGCAAGGTTTGTTATGCAAAAGATAAGGTTTATAGCAATTACTGCTTTGTCTGTATTGTTAAGTGCATGTGCCGCAGTGTATCACGCGGCGGAAGAAGGGAATTCAGGGTATAGGGATCTAAAAGCTGGGAAAGGGATTTTTTATGTGGAGTATACCGAGAGTGCGAATCGTAGTTGGGAAACGATTCATGGCTTTGCACTAAAGCGCTGTGCTGAAATAGCAAAAGAAAATGGTTACAAATATTTCGACGTCTTGTCTAAAGATGAAAAAGAAGTCTATCTTGAAAGCGATATAGATCAGATAAATGTGGCAAGTCTGGGAGGGGGAGCTCCTGGCAGTTGGAATATACCGGTTAGCAGTTCTTATTCTGTGGAAGGCGTTAAGGTCGAAGGGCGCCGTGTAACCTATAAGATACAACTATCAAATCAATGAGAAAATAATAATGGCAAATGAGCGCCGACGGACAGAACGGCATAATTGGTTGCGTTTGGAATCTAGTGTTTACATTAAACGAAGCCTTTTTAAAAAGGAATGGATACCTGTTGTACCTTTTGACTTCAGTCGTTATGGCATGGGGATTCAGACTGACGAGGTCTATCACTTAGGGGACGAAGTAGTTCTATCCCTAAAGTTGTTAAAAGAGGATGTAGAAGTTGAGTTGCCTTTGCTTAAAGGGCTTGTTCGATATAAAGAAAAGCACCATAGCCGATTTAATTACGGTGTTGAGTTTAGTTTTGCCTCTAAGCATGACAAGTTAAAGATTAATGATGAACTGGTTGCAATTGAACAGATTTTGAGAAGGTTCGAAAATGACAGAGCCGCGTCGACAGAGGGTAGCTTAGATAGCTCTTCGACTGCGGGAGCCCCGGGTGGCTAAGCTGAAAGATTATGTGACGGGTGCGCTGCTTGTTTGTCTTGTTTTTTTAGGCCTAATTCTTTTTGCCTTGTATGACAAAAGTGCACCCAACGAGCACCAAAAGCCTGATTATAATTTTAGTTCCGATTGCGATATTAGTGCCGATGACTGTCGTTTGCACCTATTCAATGACTTGGAGCTTAGACTTCAAGTAAGTCCTAGTGAAATTAAAGCCCTAGAACGTTTCCAGTTGAAGTTACATACAATGAACAATGCTGGAGCAGAACTCTCAAACCTTGTTGCTTGGGTTGAAGGGCGAGATATGGATATGGGGCAACACTTCTTATCCTCCAAAGCTGAGTTGGCTAACGAATTTTTATTAAGTGGAATGATTCCAATATGTACGGTCGATGCTGAGATGGTATGGCGCTTAGTTGTCAACTTTGAGTTTCAGGGGAAAACGATTCGTTTAGATTTTGATCTTAAGACTTCTCAGCATGGGCTCTAAGCTATGGTAAATAGGCTTCCTTTCACAATTCTTCTTGTCGGCATTTCTATCGCAATTATTGTGCTTGCAATGCGTTTTATGTCTTCAGATATAGAACGGGATATAAAAGCTAAATACCTTAAAGCGGGGGACTTTGACTTACTGCACGAGGGTAAAGCATTTAGCCTGGGCCAATTGCGCGGCCATCCTGTCATTCTTTATTTCGGCTACACTTACTGTCCTGATGTATGCCCTGTTGGTTTGTCAAAGATACGAGATGTATTGAGCAGTCATGAAGACTTTAAGGATGTCCCCGCATTGTTTATAACGGTTGATCCGCATCGTGATGATGATAAGCGTTTAAAAGAATACACCGGATTCTTCCATCCAAATATTATTCCTTTAAGTGGGAGTGTTGAACAAATTACTTCGGTTAGCTCAGCTTACGGAACTTTTTTCCGTTCAGGTCGTGAAAAGGCAGGTGAAGGCAATAGCTATACAGTTGATCATAGTGCTTTTGTCTATTTGTTAGATGATCAAGGAAGGTTAATGCGAGTGCTTGATCATGACGTTCAAGCTGAGCAAATATCTGAACTACTTCATAAGTTGCTGTGATTACTAGATTTTCACTTGCGATAGTACCTATCTATTTTTTATACTCGTTACATCTTGTTACTTTTAAATATTGAAATAGACAATAACAATAAGTGGGATCAAAGATGGATTACGCCGACGGCCTGAAAAACGTTCTAATTCAAAAAATAAATAAAACCGAAAAGAGCTTATATAGCTTAAAGCTGGACTATTGCCGCTTTGTATATGGCTTATCTCATCGCTCTAAAGTTATGTATGATCAGGTAGTTTATCAAGTTAGATCTGTTGATCTTGATTCGATGACTCGAAGCGATGGCGGTGAATGGAGTCGCCCGGTAATAAGTGCTGTGAGAATTGAAGATAACCGACCGGTCAATAATGAGGCCGTTGATTTAGGCCGGAATTGGGAGCTATTTGCCGGTTAGGCAAATATTCCCCACTCATCAAGCTGTGCACTCAACGACATTTCCTTAGGAATACGGTCATAGCTTGACCAGTTCTTGGCAGCCTTCGCGCCAGCTCTAACCATTAAGTCGTTGTCACTACTAAGTTTTCGGTAGAGTGCTTCCCTGTAGTAGGCGAGCGCATTTTCTGTCGTCAAATTTAAATTAGACTTTAATACCAACATCGCTATCTCTTTCCTGCTTTGAGTGCCGCACTTTGCTTCTTTGCCAATCAAATCGATTGCTCCAATCAGGTAAAGGCTAATCGCTTCGCGTAACCAAGACAGATTCTCCTGGTGCAGGTCACCATAATTTCTTTTGATGTCTAACAGCTGGATGCCAGAAAAGGTTTGAGCTTTTTTAAGACTTTCCATCTTGGTTTCGTACTCTTGATTATCGACAACATCGCCTTGCATCAAGCGCTTAATCACTCTGTCAATATGCCCGCTCTCTGCGTAGCCAGCAGCTGTGTATAAGTTATGTACGCGGAAGGCAAGTGTGCCGAGCAAAGTAAGTAATGCTATTTCAAGGCTATGTATGAAAACAACCAGCAT
>NZ_LWGG01001594.1:0-931 GCF_001635365.1 Oleiphilus sp. HI0128
AACTCACCAAACGATCAGCCAGGTAGTCCTGCGGGAAGATATCTTCGTCGACGGCCCGCAGCTTCATTGAGCCTAATGCAGTCGTTTTAGGTAGTTTGTTATAGCCGTAGACCCGACCAATTTCTTCAATCAGGTCTGGTTCAATGGCAATATCGAAACGATAGCTTGGCACAGCAAAGGTCCACTGCCCCTCTGCTCGATCAACAACTTCAAGCCCAAGGCGCGTTAGAATCTCTTCTATTTCAGCTGTCTCTACCTTCAAGCCTAAGAGCGACTCAACTTTAGTTTCACGCAAGGTCACAGTCGAAGACTTAGGAAGCGTCTCTGCATCACTTTCTTCAACGATTGGGCCAGCTTTGCCGCCGACAATATCGATTAATAAGCGCGTTGCACGTTCCATTGCCTCGTGCTGCAGCGCATAATCAACACCTCGTTCAAAACGGTGTGAAGAGTCTGTATGCAAGCCATAAGAGCGTGCTTTACCCGCAATCGCCAAGGGTGCAAAGAAGGCACATTCCAAAAAGATGTTCTGAGTTGTAGCGCTAACACCTGAGGCTTCGCCACCCATGATACCTGCGATTGCAAGTGGAGTGTTTTCATCTGCAATAACCAAGGTGTCATCACGAAGTTCAACTTCCTGACCATCCAACAAGGTTAGTTTTTCAGCATTTTCAGCTTGACGTACATTGATTGAGCCATTCAGCTTATCTAAATCAAATGCATGCATTGGCTGACCGAGCTCAAGCAAAATATAGTTGGTTACGTCAACGGCAGGATCAATACTACGTAAACCGCAGCGACGTAACTTTTCTTGCAGCCATAATGGTGAAGGCTTAGTTAGGTCGACACCTTCAATGACGCGTCCCAAGTATTTAGGGCAGCCCTCTGTGTCTTGTAAGTTTACCTTGAAGGTAAGTTCACTCTCTGAAAC
>NZ_LWGG01001595.1:0-1392 GCF_001635365.1 Oleiphilus sp. HI0128
ATACCAAAGGTTGCCAGTAACGTTTCAAGCGGACGACCGTGAAGATGACGAATTACGCCTCGCTCTATACAGATGCCAACAAAGCCCGACACTAGGAAAGCTGCCGGAATAGCGACCCAAATCGAATAGTCGATAGCATTCGGCATCAGCAACTGAACCACATAAGTGGTATAAGCGCCCAGCATGATCATCTCACCATGCGCCATATTAATAACGCCCATAACGCCAAAGGTAATTGCCAGGCCAATTGCAGCAAGCAAAAGGACAGAACCTAAGCTCAATCCGAAAAAGAGCTTATCGACAAACTGAAAGTTAGCGACTCGATCTTCAATCAGTGTTAACGCCTTTTGTGCCGCCGCCACAACGACTTCATCACTATCATTTTCAACAATTTTGGCGAGCAGATTCTTAATCTCATTTTCCAAACGACCTGCCAGGGTTTCAATTGACGCCAGTCGTTCTTCGCGAACTTTGCTGTTTTCTAAGGCATAAATAGCAAGTGCAACCCCCATCATTTCCAATACTTCTTCATCTTGCTCAGACACTTTCACTGCTTGAATGGCTTCAATCAGGCTTTCATCCAAACTTGATAGTAAAGAAGTGAGCGCTGAAAGACGCAACTCTGGGTCCTTTGCACTTAGCTGAATACGTGCAATTGCCCCACGGAGATAAGAGCGCACTTTGTTATTCACACGAACTTTCTTGTAGAGTTTCTTTTTCAATGGCTCTAACTCAGCACCGGTGAAAACTTCGTGAAAGACTTTTTCGCCATCAACTTTTTTCACCGACATAAGTGAGTTACGGTCTTTCTTAAGATAATGAAGCTGCCCCTTTAGCATCACCTGAAACATGGGGAGCAAGGTTTCCCCTGCGTGTGCTTCCAAGTCTTTCAAGATCGGAATAATCTTCTTAAGCTTGGCTTTCGTCAGTTTGCTTAAGAGCGCTTGGGTTTCGCTATCTATTGCTGTCGCAACAGTGCTTGGACTGTTCTCGGCGTTCGATGCCGCATAGCTTTGGTTGAACACCAAGCTAAACATTATCGCAAGAATAAAGGGCAGGATTCTCACCGCTGTACTCCATTTTAGGTTCATTTAACACGCAACTTCCCTGTTGTGTCTGTTCAGATATGATCTGAAGCCAAACATCATAGGGAAATTACGGGGTTGTAGGTTTAGAAATGAGGAGCACCGGACAGTGCTCCCCTTTTAAGTTGCCGAATAAATGTTTCCGGCTAGCTAAAGCTCAGGTCTTAGAAGTTCTGACCAGAACACTTAGCTGTTTTAGTATTAAAGTTGCCGCACTTAACCGGGTCAGTCCAGTCAGCAATTAGGTCTTTAGAACCTGGTAGGTAGTTAGACCAAGCATCACCAATTACTTCACCGTTAGTTTCCC
>NZ_LWGG01001596.1:0-1470 GCF_001635365.1 Oleiphilus sp. HI0128
CATCTTCCGCTTCACGCTTAGCTTCAGCCTCTTTGGCTTCTTGCTCTTTTCGAGCTTTCTCTTCAGCTTCTTTCGCTTCTTGTGCTTTCTTAGCAGCAACTTCTTCGGCTAGTTTAGCTGCTCGTTCTGCCTCTTCTTTCTTCTGCTGTTCAAGCTCTAAAGAGACTTCCGGGCGCTTCACATAGGTACGTTTCTTACGCACCTCAACATTAACTGTTTTTGACTTACCTTGACCCGCTGACATCTTCAAAGTTGATGTCGTCTTGCGCTTCAGTGTGATTTTCTTAGGCTCGTCATTTTCTTCGCCATGACTTTTCTTTAAGAAAGTCAGCAAAGTTTGCTTTTCTTCATCAGTAACAACCGAGCTCTCATCACGAGCAGGTAAACCTGCATCCGCGATTTGCTTTAACAGTCGGTCGACCGGTGCACCTATATCATTTGCCAGTTTTTTGACAGTTACTTCAGACATGATTAATTCTCCTGACTCCCGTCTTTATTCCTGGTTTTCAAACCAAGGTGCTCGTGCAGTCATAATTAACTGCCCGGCTTTTTCTTCATCCATCCCATCGACTTCCATTAACTCATCGATAGACTGTTCTGCAAGATCTTCCATCGTGACAATACCTTTACTAGCAAGAACCAAAGCCAAATGCTGGTCCATGCCGTCCATTGCCAATAGATCCTCTGCAGGCTCTTTACCTTCGAGTTCCTCTTCGGAAGCCAAAGCTTTATTCAATAAGGCATCTTTTGCACGACGACGTAACTCTTCAACAATATCTTCATCGAAGGCGTCAATCTCTAACATTTCCTCAATCGGTACATAGGCGACTTCTTCTAGTGAAGTAAAGCCCTCATTTACCAACTCAGTCGCCAAGTCTTCATCTACATCAAGCGTTTCGATAAACAAGTCAACATACTTGCCAACCTCTTCTTCCTGCTGCTTACCTGCATCTTCTTCAGACATAACGTTCAATTCCCAGCCGGTCAATTCACCAGCCAGACGAACATTTTGCCCTGCTCGACCGATTGCCATAGCCAAGTTATCTTCAGATACCGCAACGTTCATGGAATTTGTTTCTTCGTCTACTACGATAGAAGCAACCTCGGCAGGCGCCATGGCGTTAACCACTAGCTGAGCCGGGTTATCATCCCAGACGATGATATCGACACGCTCATTACCTAACTCACCTGAGACGGCCTGAACTCGTGCTCCACGCATACCAACACAAGCACCAACCGGATCAATTCGCTTATCATTAGTTTTTACAGCGATTTTAGCTCGAGAACCTGGATCACGCGCCGCGGCACGAATCTCGATAACTTCTTCTGAAATCTCAGGCACTTCAATTTTAAACAACTCGATCAACATACCTGGCGCTGAACGGCTCAGAATAAGTTGAGGGCCACGAACTTCAACTCGAATTTCTTCTAGAAGCGCCCTAACACGGTCGCCCATTCGGAAAACTTCAC
>NZ_LWGG01001597.1:0-1954 GCF_001635365.1 Oleiphilus sp. HI0128
TAAACACTGAAAACCGCTCATCTTCATGCAGGTTGGGGGCTAAATGGTCAAGTAGCACTTTAATTCTAATGCATCCTTCCGACAGCTCAACCTGCTCGTCTAACATGCATTGTGCGATAACCTTAATGCTGTTGAGGGCCTTATCTTTCTTTTCAGCCACCTCCTCCAGATAAGCTTTTTTCGCGTCCTCTATTCTTTGAATTTTGTTCCATGTTTTGAAGCTAAAACGGAATAAGAAAATAGAAACAAGACTACCGACAACAATTGCAAGCCAGATAAAGTTCTCAGACATATAACAAATCAACTCGAAAGATAGAAAGCGCGAAATTATAGCAGCTTCAGCAAATAGTGTATTTATTTTAAAGTGATTACTAGTTCCTTATAGGAATGCACTCAAATTGACACCGGTCATCACACTAGTAGAAACCTCGTAGTATGCTCACTTCAACAAACTCATTTATACATTACAAATTTTATTGGAGGCAAGATGGAATCTCCCAAGGTTTACGTTCGCGATTACATGCACCCAGCGACATACTCATTTAAACTTGATACTAGCGTTGAAGAAGTCGTTAAAACACTTACCAAAAGCCATATCGTAGGAGCGCCAGTGTTAGATACTGACGGCAAACTGGTAGGTTTTATCACTGAGCAAAACTGCATCAAGCAGATGCTCAACAATACCTACTATTGTGATAGCCACGAAGTAGCAGCTGACATTATGCGAGAGAATCCTCTATCCGTATCCCCTGATGAAGATATTCTTAAGCTAGCAGAAAGCATGCTAAGGAAAGGGCCCAAGATCTACCCAGTAATAGAAAATGATAAAGTGATCGGCATTATTAGACGTGCTGATGTACTAAAAGCACTTAGCCTGGCCAAAAAAGATATGTGTGCAGTGAAGTAGTATTATGCTTCTCTAGCAGGCTAAAGTTGTTCTAACTTCATTTAGCCTGCTCTATCTTCAGGTTCTTAAAACTCCATTCGCGATATGCCCCCATTCCCCCTCCCTGCCGAATAAAAGGTTCACGACAACTCCATTTCAAAATTTGCTATACCAAAAGTAAATTTCTTGTCTGCGAACATAAATAGTTCCGATATCTTCATAGACCTAGGCAATAAAGTTTAATGGTCTAATATAGTAAGTGTGTTAAGATTCCGCTTTGTATTCATTACTCCCAAAAGGCCTGGCAAAATGACTCAGAATAACAAGATAAACATACTTGATGCCTCTTGGTTGGCATTGGATACCGAAGAGACGCCAATGCATGTTGGCAATCTGCAAATTTTATCTCTCCCCAAAGATGCTCCTGCTAATTTTTTACGCGACGATGTTCATCGCATGAAATCGGCTGGAGATATTGTTTCCCCCTGGAACAAAAAGCTCGCGAAGCCTAGCTTACTGGGCCGCTTACTCGCACCGTCTTGGGTTATCGATAAGAACATAGACCTAGATTATCACGTACGTCATTCGGCTCTACCCAAACCAGGCGGTGAACGAGAGTTGGGTATACTTGTATCGAGATTACACTCCAACCGTATGGACTTTAAACGCCCTCTATGGGAGTGCCATGTCATCGAAGGTCTGGAAAATAATCGCTTTGCCATCTACACCAAAATGCACCACTCCTTAATTGATGGCATAAGCGGTGTACGTTTATTGCAACGCACACTAAGCGAGTCTCCAGACGATATCGATACAAGACCGCCTTGGTCTATTGGTACGCCAAAGAAAATTAAAAGCGGCGAACACATTGCGACTTGGCAAGGCGCGCTTGATCAAGCTATCGACGCAATCAAAGAACAAGCCTCGAACACCCCGCAGTTAGTGGGTGCGTTGGCAAAACTGGTCAGTTCATCCGTTCAGGATAGAGTTAAACTTTCTGCTCCGTTTACTGGTCCTAATTCAACCATTAACACCCGGGTGCAAGCCGCTCGCCGCTTTGCTACACAG
>NZ_LWGG01001598.1:0-857 GCF_001635365.1 Oleiphilus sp. HI0128
ATCGCTCAGTGCAGATACGTCAAACTCATAGATGCGCTTAATGGCTGCATCTTTGCCGCCCTGGTTATCACGCTCAAGCATTAGGAACTTACCGTCGCCAATCGAGGTGATATCAGATAAACCAACCCAGCCACCATTTTGCGACTCGGCAGTATCGAGAGGGTAGAAGAAGAAGCTCCACTGCTCACTTGTCGTATTGTAAGCACCAATGCGTGGATTCGCTTCATCGCCCCAAGCGCGCTGAATTGCTACATAGACTGAACCGTTATATTCAGTGATGCCTTCAAAGCCGAAGCGTACTTGAATATCATTCACTGATTGTGGCAGTGTGATAACTTCTTCAATGACGCCATTCGCATCGGTTTTGAATATGAAGTTCAAGCTATTGATTGGTCGTCCTGCATCCCCTTGTGTACCTGAACCTTCAGAAGCAACCCAGAAACCGCCATCGCTGGCAACGGCTATACCTTCAGGGTCAATATTGACGCTGTTGTCATCATTGATCAGTAGCGCTAGGTCTGCTTCATCGAAAACACTGACGCGTGTTGCATCGTCAGCATCAACCGAATCATCTGCCAAAACGCTTCTGGAAATGGCTGCAAAGATATTATTGCTATCTTTGATTGTGACTTCCTGGTTCAGCTGAGCGGGTGTGGTGCTGACGTCAATACCGAAAATACGACTTTGACCATAGAAGCTGTCTTCGATGGAATAAAGCATGTTTTCATCTGTTGGGCTTGCTGCCAAACCAGATAGTGCGCTCCAAGGTATGGGTGTCTCATCGACTCGATTAGTTGACTCGATTGTTGGGTAGCTTGCATCTGCGCTAGAGCGCTGATAGATATTCAATGCCGCAC
>NZ_LWGG01001599.1:0-1784 GCF_001635365.1 Oleiphilus sp. HI0128
GGCAGACCAAAAAGGCAAAGCGCCTTCATCAACAAGGCGACTTAATGACAGTTTTTCTGCAATCATGTCTCGTAGGCTCAGAGGCTGGCCATCTGAGCGTAGTTTGGTGAGCGGCTGAGCCGTTTCGAATTCAATACTTTCAAACAAGGTATGTAAAAAAGTACCCGCCTTACTACCTCGGGGAAAGTCAAAAATGCTTAACTCTCGCTCTTCGCTTTCCGCTACGGGCTCTTTCGACGGCGTGCGACTATTGGAGCCTGGTGATGTCGTAATATGCTGACGCGCATGGCTTTCCTGCATTAGCCCGGTAAAGCTTTGAACTCGCCATTGGCTACTCAACCCTCTATCTAGCAGTTCACAAGCAATCGCCTCTTGCCGACCCTTGTCACGACCCTGTTCTGATTTAAAGTGCGCAAAACGATGTTGCTTTAGGCTCTCGCTTAAATCATCTTCGTCGAGTAAGTTAAATTGAATGACACCATTTGATTGTGCAGCCAAACCCTCTAAAGCCGAACGGTAGTTATCCTCGTCCAAACCTTCAAGTATTGCTTCACGGTCAAGCAGATAAGCCCAGGCAGTTTTCGCTACCCCCAAACTAAGTACGCCCGCGCCTTTATAAAAGTAGGTACCAAGGAAGCATTGATATTTTGCTCGTGTCAGTGCGACATATAATAAGCGGATATCTTCAGCCAGCCGCTCTCGGTCCACCAAACTGACATTTGACTCTTGCTTGAGTAAGTCGAGGTTTAACTTGCCGCTCTGATCATAAAACCACGCCATATCAGCACCACGGCCTGTGAATACAAACGGTAGAAAGACATAGGGATACTCTAAGCCCTTACTTTTGTGAATCGTGACGATACGAATTAGCTGTTCATCACTTTCAAGACGTAGACGACTCTCATCATCAGCCAGTACCGACGCTGAAATATTCTGACGAAACCAACGCAGTAGCGCAAAGTGACCACGTGTGACTTGCGCCTGACTTTGTAATAACTCCGCTAGCTGATTAACATTACTAAGGCGTCTTTCCCAGTCCTGGAACTGTGAGGCATCCTGGTGCCAAGATGCATAGACACCCAAGCGACTCATAGCGTCACGTATCGCGGCTAAGACTCCATGGCGATTCCAACATTTATGCAAGTCATTAAACAGCTCAAGATAATACTCCAAAACACTATCGTTATTTCGAATATCCAAGAGGCGTTCGTCGTCGATGCAAAAGAATAATTCAGACAGACAGCTCATTAGCAGATACTCATCACCCGGCTCTGCTATCGCTGCAAGCAAGCGATAAATGGCCTGCGCTTCTTCACTATCGTAAATATTGCTCTTGCCTTCGTAGCTTGCACTTAAGCCATAGCGTGCAAGGCGTTGCTTAACTAGCTCGGCCTCTTTTCCTGAACGAACTAATACGGCAATGTCTGAGTAAGCGGCCTTTCCTTCAGTCAGCAATGCAAGAATTTGTTGGACGCAATGATCGGCAAGTATGGAGGTCATCGCTTTTATATCACGTCCTTCAGGTCTTACTTGAGTGATGCAAAACGCAGGCTGACCACGCAAGTGCTCGGGTGTACTCTTCGCCGCGTTTACAGCGTTAAAAGGGATGTCTTCTGCGATAAATGGATTCGATTCGCGCTGGAATACCTGATTTACTGCTGTGACCATCTCAGGCGAAGAACGCCAATTGGTATCCATTGTGAACTGGTGGCCACGCGGGTGTTTGTCAATATCCTGCTTAGCTCTGAGGTAGGTGGCGATATCCCCGCCTCGAAAAGCATAGA
>NZ_LWGG01001600.1:0-715 GCF_001635365.1 Oleiphilus sp. HI0128
TTGTTCAGCACCCATGTGACCTGACATCTTCTTGCCTTTAAAAACACGACCTGGCGTCTGACACTGACCAATTGAACCGTTTGATCTGTGTGACAACGAGTTACCATGCGTCGCATCTTGCATGCCAAAGTTCCAACGCTTAATACCGCCCTGGAAACCTTTACCTTTAGACTGACCAGTTACATCAATAATCTGACCAACTTCGAAGACTGTCGCATTAAGTGCGTCACCTGCTTTAAGATCTTCGCCTTCGCCTTCCGCCAAACGGAATTCCCAAAGACCACGACCCGCTTCAACACCTGCTTTCGCAAAATGTCCAGCTGCAGCTTTAGATACGCGAGAAGCGCGACGCTCACCAACAGTTACCTGAATTGCACGGTAACCATCAACATCGTCTGTTCTCACCTGTGTGATACGGTTATCTTCAACCTCGATAACCGTTACCGGAATGGATGCACCTTCGTCTGTAAAAACTCGAGTCATCCCAGCCTTACGGCCGACTAAACCAATCGCCATTTTTCACCTCTTAAGTGTACGGGGCTTTCACCCTCTATGGCCCTATAAATTAGGTAGTTACACTTTACCGCTCGATCTAACTTGAACGGCACCAACTTTTTAGAAAAGTTGGAAAAACTTAACCAAGACTAATCTGAACGTCTACGCCAGCTGCCAGGTCAAGTTTCATTAGTGCATCTACAGTTTTTTCTGTAGGCTC
>NZ_LWGG01001601.1:0-525 GCF_001635365.1 Oleiphilus sp. HI0128
TTCTTTCATTAGTGAAACAGCAAGTGCGTCGCCCAAAGCTAGTGTCACCGTTGTCGATGTGGTAGGAGCCAAATTATTTGGGCATGACTCCTTTTCGACAAAAATATTCAAGTAGACGTCTGAATTTTTTGCTAGCGTGCTATCAGGGGCGTTAGCAATCGAAATAATTTTGTTTCCGAAGCGCCGAAGGCTAGGGATGAGTTTGATCACTTCTTCGGTTTCGCCGCTATTCGAGATAAGCAAGATGATATCGCTAGGGCGGATCATCCCTAAGTCACCATGAAACGCTTCGGCGGGGTGAATAAAAAAACTAGGTGTGCCGGTAGAAGCGAGTGTAGCTGCGACTTTTTTGCCAATATGGCCGGATTTCCCCATGCCTGAAACTATTAGGCGTCCTTCAGATTTCATTATCAATGATATGGCAGATGAAAAACTGTTATCAAGAGAGTTTGCGAGATTTGAAATAGCGGAGGACGCTTCGTTTAAGCTGCTAATCGCAGTTTCATTAATATCAGACATTTACAC
>NZ_LWGG01001602.1:0-799 GCF_001635365.1 Oleiphilus sp. HI0128
AAAAACGGGGTTCTGCGCGCATTATGCAGGGAGCCTCGCTTACATGTTACGGCTTGCAAATATTCCTGCTCGCGTAGTGATCGGGTATCAAGGTGGAGAGTTGCGCGATAATGGAAAATATATGGTTGTCCATCAATACGATGCGCATGCTTGGGTTGAAGTGTACATAGTTGGTAAAGGTTGGTTTAGGGCTGACCCTACCTCGATGGTTGCACCAGAAAGAATATTGGATGGTGGGGCTGATGCCTTTCGCGAGAAAGAAGGCTTTCTTGAAGACTCACCACTTTCATCAGTTGGGCAGCAATTAGCGCTTGTTAAGTGGGTGGGGCAATATGTTGATAAAATGAGTTATGGCTGGCAAAAATGGGTAGTGAATTACAATCAGGGAGAGCATAAAAAGTTTGTCAGTTCGGTATTAGGGGAGTACAGCCTTTTAAGTGTCGCCAGTTTATTTGCGTATGTGCTTGTCGCTATTTTTATTTTATTCACCATCTATTTGTGGGGCCAAAAGTATGCCTTCAAATATACCTGGACAGAGAAAAAATATATGATGTGCTGCTACGTATTAGCTCGAATTGGCTATAGCAGAACGCTGGGTGAAACGCCCAGGCAATATTTATTACGTATTCATTCTATCGCACCGCAATACCTCTATCGTATTTTAGAGCGAGTGACGAGTGACTTAGAGCGAAAGCAATATCAGTCTTGATGTCATCAAGGTAAAATTGGTCTTTGGTGTTGGCTAAAACGGTTAAAGGAATCAGGTAATGTCATTTTTTCCTTGGCAGGCGGCTCAGTG
>NZ_LWGG01001603.1:0-991 GCF_001635365.1 Oleiphilus sp. HI0128
AAACAAAGCTAACCCATACTCAATGATTGGTTCTGTTGCATTGATGCTGGACATGAGTTTTGGTTTGGAAGAAGAAGCGAAAGCGGTTTGGACTGCTATGCAGAGCGTCTTCGAAGCAGGCTTCTCTACAAGTGACTTGTCTAAGCCTGGTCAGGGCATCGAGATTCTAAGCACAACAGAGTTTGCTGATAAGGTAATGGCTAAGTTGGAAGAATTGCTATAAACCAGCAAAGAAATTAAAAAAGGGGAGCCATAGCGGTTCCCCTTTTTTGTTCTTGTAGGCAGAGCCTTCCACGGCTCGCTGACGGGGTAGCACGGGGCAGGCTCTACTTGGGAAACAACTCAACAATCTCCGCACTTTCCGCAGGCTTGCTGCTTTGCTCCTGTAAATACTTTCGTGGGTTTGCCAATGCCAGTTGTAGTTCCACAAACGAATCATGCATCATTTCTGAAAGTCTCATACAGGACGATAATGGGCTTCTGGCACCTTGCCTGGCCATATTTATCCTGAACTGCACTCCTTTCAAACGGCGCTGAAGTTCAATAGGTGCTTGCTCGATTGCTTGTTGATAGAGCTCTTCACGGTAACGCTCAAATGCTTCTGGCTTGTTCGAAGCTAAGTATCTTAGTTTATCAAAATCGATCGGGACGATACGAGAGTCCTGATTACCTAAGTGAGAAGACTCCGCTTCTTTAAAGTTTGATCCATCGTGCACGGTAACGACCTCTTACTGTTACAAAGTGTTAGCGATATTTTATCGGTGCGATCAAAAACTGTACAGCTAGAAGGTGTGGGCAGGTCCACGAATTTACAAGATCTCTGCAAAATTTTGTGAAATCACTTAGATAATAGCGGTGATGATTTTGATGCCAGTTTTTCAAGCACTATAAAGTGATTATTCGTCTAAGTTGTGCGCAAGCTTCGTATGATAAAAATGTGGCTTTGTAAATCTTATAGTCAATGTTTCAAGTGAGTTAACATTTGGCTTTA
>NZ_LWGG01001604.1:0-9165 GCF_001635365.1 Oleiphilus sp. HI0128
GAAATAAGTTAAAATATGATTTGTATTATGTTAAGAATCATAGCTTCTTTATGGATGTGTTGATTGTGATACAAACGGTTGAAGTTGTGTTGTTGGGCAAGGGTGTTCATTAAACTGTTATTGTAGTAATCACTGGGTGTCAAAGCGAGCTCGTAAGCAGGGTAGGTTTATTGTGTTAGGGCGAAGAGCTTGTTCGTTTTTAAGATTAGAGTAAGGGCAAAGGGTCGAAGGATGAAAATAAAACTAATTATTTGTTTTGTGTTGGTGGGTTTTCTAAGTGCCTGCTCGACTAAGAATGTTGTGAAGGAGCAGCCTGTTGAAACCAGTATAGGGGTTGTAGAAGAATACCTCTTAGGTGTTGGCGATGCTGTACAAGTGAATGTTTGGAGAAATCCAGACCTGTCAGTATCTGTTCTGGTGCGCCCGGATGGAAAAATCTCTGTACCTTTGGCTGGTGACATCGAAGTGGATGGCGTATCGACCGCTGAATTATCAACGATTATTGAGGATAAACTCAATAGTTATATTCGCAACCCCAAAGTAACGGTGATTGTCTCCAATCCAACGAGTGCGGATTTTATTCATCGAATTCGAGTAACCGGTGCGGTGCAGCAACAAAGATCGATCCCTTATCGTAAAGGTATTACAGTTTTAGATGTGGTGTTAGAAGCGGGTGGTGTAACTGTATTTGCAGATGGCGACGGGTCTAAGTTGTATCGTCAGACAGCTGAAGGAGCAAAAGTTTACCCGATCTATTTGAATGATATATTAGAAAAAGGAATTCTGGATTCCAATTATACCCTTTACCCGCAAGACATTATTACTGTTCCAGAGAGAGGCTTCTAGACGAATATGGATTTTGCGCTGTTAATTCGTTATATCGGTGTCATTTTTCGAGAGTTGTGGCAGAGAAAGTTTTTATGCTTGTTTGGGTTCACTGTCGTGAGCTTTGCAGTATTGGTGACTGGGATTTTCTGGCCTTCAAAGTTTGAAACATCCGCCACAATCTTTGCCGATAACCAGAATATACTAAAGCCACTTTTAGCGACTCAGGCTGCGCAATCTAAGGTCCAGAACCATACGAAGGTTGTACGAGATATGATCCAGTCTCCTCGGATCCTAAAGACAGTGGTTGAAAATGTTTATGGGATCGACAGCTTTGAATCTGCAGAGGAGCTGGGGCAGCAGATAAATAGTCTGCGTTCTAAAGTTCAAGTTAGAGGTCTGGGGGCTGGTTACATTAAAGTAGCCTATTCAGATTCAACGGCTGATGACGCTTACAGGGTGATAAATGAGGTTGTAGATGTTTTTATTCGTGCAAGTACGGATGAGCAGCGTACGGAAAGTCGCGAAGCTTTTTTGTTTATCGATAACCAGGTAAAGCAGTATAAAGATCAACTATTGCTGGCAGAAGAGCGCTTGAAGAACTTCAGGTCTCAGAATTTTGATGGTCGTGACGGTGATGTGGATTCAAGTATTAGTCGTATTCGCTCGCAAATAGAAGAGCTAAAAATAAGTATCGACGAAGATGAGACATCCATTGTAGCGGTTCAAAGGCAATTAAGTAACGAGTCCGAGTTTTCTTCCCAGAAATATAAAGCAGACGTGTATGGTGAACGCCTTAAATCACTAGAGGCAAGCCGTAATAATTTGTTGTTAACCTATACTGAAGATTACCCTGATGTAGTAAGTTTAACTTATCAGATCGAAGATATTCGTGATGCTATGAGGCAAGCCGATGCGAATAAGAACTCAGATAATGATAATTCGGGAGCTGGTAACGAGCAGGAAGCAGTATTAAACCCATTATATCAAGAGCTTCGAAGTAGCTTGTCGAACGCTATTACCCGAAAGCAGACGAAAGAAAAACGCTTAAGTGCGTTACGGGGCTTGATGGATAAAGAGTTTGACCGGCGCAAACGTATTGCAGAAAGAGGAGCGGAAGAGGCAGAGCTTACTCGAGACTATACAGTGACTAAGCGTATCTATGAAGATATGCTTGAGAGAAAAGAGAAGGCTCGTTTATCAATGACATTGAACGTTGAGGGGCAGGGTGTAACTTATCGTATTCAAGAGCCGGCTTTACCGCCGCTTAACCCTGTTGGCTTGCGTTTTTTACACTTTGTTTTATTGGGGCCAATAGTCGGATTGTTGGTCATTATAGGTTTGGCTGTTGCATATATTTTTGTTGATCAGCGAATTCGTTTTCCTGAACGTTTACATGAGCTTGATGTAACGACTTTAGCTGTCATTCCTCATATTAAGACCGCTTTTACAAAGCGCGTTGTAAGAATTGATATGATCATTTGTGTCGCGCTTTCTATTGTAATTTTGGCTGCATATATAGGTTTGGCATTTGCTGCGAAGTTGGGGATGGTTTAGATGAGTGATATTTCTCAAAGTCAGGGCGTAGCCGGTTTTAAAACGGGTGATCAAGAACGGGCTGAAATTAGGCGTATGGGAGAGGTGGATCAGTTCACTATTGAGGAATTGGAGCGCCTTAAGCTAATTAGCGGTCAGAAAACCAACGCTAAAATTCTAAATATATTTAGAGAGCTGCGAACGCAGCTAATGAAAAAGAATAATAAAAAGAATTTTGTATGTATGGTGACTTCTATCTGTCATCAAGGTGGCGCGAGCTATGTCGCGATGAATCTTGCGAGCGTTTTTGCTTTGGATAAAGCCAAAACCAGTATGTTAATTGATGCAAACCTATACGCGCCAAGCTTGGAACAGTTGATTATTGGGGATGCGAGCGTTGGTATTACTGACTATTTAAGTCATGCAAGCTTTGATGTCAAAGATGTCGTTTATGCGACGGGTGTTCCGCGTTTGCGGGTTGTGCCGATTGGCGATAATAGTGAGGGTGCTGCAGAGTACTTTTCATCCGATAAGATGCAGCATTTTATTGATGAAATTCGTTCACGATACAGTGATCGCTATATTTTTATTGATGCCCCGCCAGTCACAGAATCGTCAGAGGCAAGAATATTGACCGAAATCGCAGATATGGTTGTGTTAGTGGTTCCTCATGGTCGAGCTACTCAGGAGCAGGTAGAAGCTGCAATTGATGTGGTTGGAAAAGATAAGCTAGCTGGCCTGGTTTACAATAATTAAACTTATGATGAATCGGTGCTCACTTCTCAGGTTTATATGCTTACTTGGCCTTTCTTTGCCCGTATTGGCAGCCGAGTATACTGCAGTGTTATCGAATAGTGTTGAGTACACAGATAACATAGGCCTTGCAAGTGACGTAAAAGATCAAGATACCGTTCATACCCTCTCCCTCTCTGCTGGTGTAGTAGAAGAAAGAAAAACGTTTCAAACCAATGCTAACTTTACTCTAGAAAAAGACCACTACTATAGCGGTAGTTACGAGGGTGAAACGACCTTGAGTACAGGGTTGGGATTATTAAACTTTGATCTAATTGAGGATTTCTTAAGTTGGCAGACGTCTTTTACGCGTAGCCAGACTCTTGATGACCCGCTAGAGCAAGCAAGGCCGGGCAACCTAGGGCATAGGGATACTCTTTCCAGTGGCCCGAGCATTACCTATGTAGTGTCTCCAACTACATATTTAACAGGAGAAGGCAGCTATACAATCGTAGAAAATTCTCAAAGTAATACCTCAGATACGCAGCGTGCTGATTTTTCCGCGGCCATTGCTCACCAAATTAACTCGATTACCGGTGTGAACTTAACCGGGCAATATGAAGTAATGTTGGATGCTGACGGTACTGAAAAGTATGACCGTATTCAGCTGGGTGTAGGTTTTTTTCGTCAATTTGTTGATGGCAGTGTTAGTTTAAGTGCAGGGCGCACGCAGTTAGTGCCTGAAGAGAGTGCAGAAACTGAATCAAATTTTTATAGTTTATCTTTTAACCGGCAACAGCTTTGGTTGCATGATGTGACGCTTAGCTATTTGGAAGATATCTCTGACGCGTCAATCGGGTTCGAAGTTACGGTCCCGGGCATCAGCTCTTTTGCTGCAGATGGAAATGATATTGTGAAGCGGCGCGTGGCCTCTTTGAGTATTGCTCGTGAGTTTGGAGTATATGATTATGGTTTTAACTTTTCATGGGAATATGAGAATTATGAGTTGCAAAATGAGGATGAGAAGATAAAGGAAGCCAGCTTCTCAATAGGACGGGATATTTTCTCGGATTTTTCGATGGGCTTTAATGTTGAATTCAATCAGACTGACTACCTGGAGCAGGCAGCAGTCGGCAAAGACTATACGGCCACTTATCAAATAGATGCTGATTATCAGTTTTCTCCGAGCCTTAGAATGGGAGGCTTCATTCAGCACGAAACGAGACGAAACTCCCAGAATGCCGTGCGGGAATATGAAGAGTTGTCAGTAGGAATTAGTCTCAATTGGACTTTGATCTAGAGCTGCAATTATCAATAACTATTGTGTTTGTAGGGATGTGTTGAGCATTAAATGCAATAAAGGATGATTCATGAATAAGAAAAAATTACTAAGCAGTTTATTCTCGCACCTCGGTTTACTTCCACTGCTGCGTTTGTATGATTCTAGAGCTCCATCTTTAAAAATACTTGCATATCATCGTGTTATGGATATCGACGTAGATAAGTACTTATTTGATCAACACTTGGTTGATGCATCCGTTGAGGATTTTGATCGCCAAATGAAGTTTTTATCGAGTAACTATAATGTCTTGCCATTGTCTGAAGCTATAGACGCTTTTGAAAATGCAGGAAATCGAGAAATCGTCTCACTAACCTTTGATGATGGTTTTGATGACCTTTACCACAATGTTTTTCCAATCCTTAAGAAATATAATATCAGGCCAACTATCTTTATCACGACGGGTTTAATAGGTACTTCTGATACGCTCTGGTCTGAAAGGTTGGTGTATGCCCTTAAGTCGAACATTGGGCGAACCTTAAGTGCAGCCCCGGATGGTGCGGACAAAACTATTGAAATTCAATTGTGCAATGTAGAAACGATAATTGAGGATTTCTTACGTTTCTTGAAGCGTATTCCAGACGATAAACGACAACAAAGACTCTTGGATCTTTTTGAGGAGCTGGGAATCGAACGAGAGCAAAGTTACCCTGATAGCAAAATGATGACCTGGGATATGGTCGAGGAAATGTCCGATTGGGGGGTGGAATTCGGTTCACACTCTGTAACGCACTCTGTTCTGGCAAATCTAGATGTGGAAAGTATGAAGGCAGAGCTCTTTCAGTCGAAGGATGCTATTGAGAAACGAATTGGGCGCTGTGAGGTGTTGGCCTATCCTGTGGGTGGCGTCGGGGCATTTAATCAGGATGTAATGGACGCCGCAAAAGAGGCGGGGTTTAAAGTAGCTTGTTCCTATTTATCGGGTGTTGTAAGTTCTATTGATCAGGGGATATATGAATTAAAGCGCTTACATGTGGATAGTACGGTCACACTAAGCTGGTTTAAAGGCTTGTTGACTTGTCCTAGGTATTTTGCTGCAAATTATATGGACGATTAAGGAGCGTGGCCTTTGTTGCATTAATAGCCTACTTGGCTTTTGTTTTAATTCGGCCTCAAGAGTTCTTTGGGCCGCTTATGGGGTTGCCGCTTGTAAAATTCTCACTCATTGTTGCTGCATTGTTTATGCTTGCTGACAAGAATCGTCGTTTTGATGCCCCGCAGAATAATTTATTGTTTTGGTTAATTCCAGTTATATTTTTATCAGCTTTTGTTAATAACTCTTTCGCATATGCAGTTGAAAATCTAACTGCTTATCTAACTTCGATTTTTCTTCCTTTTCTGATTATTCAAAATCTGGTGAATACTGAAAAGAAGCAGCATATTGCACTACTTTTAATGGTGGTTGCAGCTTTGGTTATGGTTAACGACGGCATGGCCCAAAAGGCATCAAATGACGGTGTGGGCTGGAGTGGTGCGGCTCTATCTCAAGGGACTAGGATTACTTACTTGGGAATTTTCAATGATCCGAATGATCTAGGGATGTACTTGGTAATGGTCCTGCCACTTACCTTCTACTTTTTTTATCGTGCAAATACCCTTCTCAAACCTTTGTTTATGTTTTCAGCTGGCTTTATATTGTATGGCATATATTTAACTAATTCGCGCGGAGCGTTGTTGGCAACAATGTCTCAAGTCGGTTTATGGTTCTTTAATCGCTATGGCCTAAAGAAGAGCATGATTGCCGGGGCATTTGCAGCACCTGTTGCTTTGGTTGTAATGAGTATGTTTAGGGAAATAGACTCCGAAGAAGCTTCTGCTGAAGGGCGCTTAGAAGCTTGGTATGAAGGTTTTCAGTTGCTTTTCTGGAAGCCGGTTTTGGGGGTTGGTATGGGGCAGTTTACAGATCATCACTATCTGACAGCTCATAATTCTTTTGTTTTGGTGTTTTCTGAGCTGGGCTTGAGTGGCTACTATTTATGGGTTGGGTTCTTAACATTTTCTGCTCTGATGTTATTGCTTATCTGGAATAAGAAAATAAAGGGGAGCTTATTTGAGAAGGCAAGTGCTACTGAACAGTCCATTGCTCGTACCTTAACTTATTCTATGCTTGGCTACTTGGCGACAGCTTTTTTCCTAAGCCGTTCTTATACACCTATGTTATATATTTTTTGTGCGATGTTTGTTGCGGGTTTTTATCGTACGACTGGATATCAAAAGGGTTACTATCGTCTCAGCTTTAAAGACTATTCAGGCAAGGTTTTTCTAGTATTTTCAGCCAGCTTGGTTTTGATCTATTTTACGGTCCGTTTTTTATTGTGAGGTTACTTTGCCTAAGAGCGTGTTAAAAAACACCTACTTTTCTTCGATAAATATCTACTTCGAATATTTGCTAGGTTTGATCATCTCTATACTGATCGCTCGCAGTTTGGGACCGGAGCAGTTTGGTGTCTATAGCTATCTGGTAAAAGTGGCGGGTATCAGTATTATTCTGACAAATGCAGGTATTTCTACTGGTGCAATAAAATTTATAGCGGAAGCACGTGCTCAGGGGCGCGAAGAAAAGATACCGGCAATATTTAAATACTTCCATAAGATCCAAATGCTCAAGACTGCTCTAGTAACAGGAGGCTTGACTGTGCTTGTGCTTCTTGTGCCAAACTTATTGATCGAAGAGCAGTACAGGCATTTACTGTTTTTTCTGATATTGGCAATTATTTTTAAAAGTGCGCATATGTATCGTGTGGGGGTGTTTAAAGGCTTCGAGCGTTTTGATTTCCTTGCTTATACCGTGTTGTTGGTGGCGCCAATAAACTTACTACTGGTTTGTGTGGTTAAATACTTAATGCCTGAATTGGCAAACTTCTACATGCTGTTTTCGGGCGTTGCTGTATGTTACTGGTTTATTTCGGGTTTTTACTTGAAGCGTTTGAGCCTAAAAAAGGGGGGGGAGCCAGCTATAACGCTTGATACGGCTTTACGGAAACGTATATCACATCATCTAAAAATTGTATCTATCAATACTATTATTGGCAGTCTGGCTATTGGGCAGTGCGAGGTTTTATTGTTAAAATATTACGCAAGTAACGAGGCTATTTCGTACTTTACGATTGCTCTGACTATCTCTGGTGCTGCCTTGTTATTGGTTCCCGGCGTATATAGCTCGGTTCTACTACCAGTTATTGCTCGCTCGGTGGCTGATGTAAATCAGGATCCTGCCGTGCGTATCAAGGAATCATCGCGTTACTTGTTCACATTAGGGGTAATGGTGGCCGCACCAACCTTGTATTTTGGCGAGCATGTGGTGGCGCTTCTCTATGGTGATGCCTTTTCTCAGGCGGGTATTATATTAGGGTTCTTTATTGTTGTGGGAACACTGAATGCTTTTAAGGAGCCGGTGAATGCTTATTTGCTCAGTGTTGATAAGCAGTCGCTGATGCTTAAGCTGAGTATTTTTGCGCTTATTCTGTCTTTGAGTGTGAATTTGACTCTCATTTCTCAGTGGGGGTTACAGGGTGCTATCACTGCATACATTATCGTGGCAATTGTTCTTGTTGTCGTGCTTCTCGGGATCGCTTATCGCTTCCTGGGGATTGTTCCGGATATCAGAAAACTATTGTGGGTGCTTGTTTCTGCATTTGTTTCCTTACAGTTCTCGATCTATGTATCCGGCTTTTTTGAGGGGGTTGTGGAAATTATCGTTGGCTATATTTGCTTCGGGTTAGTGTATCTGCTGTTGCTGATCGTGCTGAATGCACTGAGTGCCAGCGATTACCAAATGCTAAAAACGATGAGCGAGCGTTTAGGGCCAAAAGTGTCGGCAATAATTTGTCTGCTTGTGAATGTACGCTTAAAGATATAACAGGGACGAGATATGTATAGCTGGTTGTTTAGAACATTATTATATCCGCTTTATGAAACACATATGGCTAAGCGTAAGACGCTTGCTTATGTTCATGAGTACCAAGAAAACCAAAATCGTTCTCTATCTACTCTGGAGTCTATTCAACTAGATAAGCTTCGAGCCTTGCTGGTTCATACTTATGAGAATTGTGCTTTTTATCAGTCGCAGTGGGATCAGATTGGATTTGACCCCGCCGCTGTAGAGAGTGTCAAAGACCTTGAGGTATTACCTGTACTTGATAAAGATGTTATTCGTGATAACTACGAAGGCTTTGTAGCAGCTACACATAAAGGGAAGAACATTAAGAAAGCTACCGGAGGTTCATCCGGTGTGCCGTTCAGGTTTGAATTGGATCAAGAAAGTAATGAGCGCCGGCAAGGAGTCATGTGGAGAGGGTATGGAAACCTTGGTGCCGGGCTTGGTGTTAAATCACTTTATTTGTGGGGAGCGAACATTGCGCCTGTTGGTGCTAAGTCAGCCCTTAAAGATAAGCTTTATCACGCTTTCTATAATCGAAAGATATTAAACTCTTTCGAAATGACGGCATATAACTTGGGAACTTATGTTGAGCAGATTAACGCCTACAAAGCTGAGGCAATAGTTTCTTATGTCAACCCTTTGGTAACGTTGGCAGATTATATTATCGAGAATGATATAACCATTAAATCACCTAAGTCGATTTTGACTGGCGCCGAACCATTATATGAGTTTCAGCGGGAAAAAATCGAAAGAGCTTTCCGAGCGCCAGTATATAATACTTACGGTTGTCGGGAGTTTATGTTGATTGGTTCGGAGTGCAAAGAAAAGAATGGTTTGCATACAAATATTGATC
>NZ_LWGG01001605.1:0-898 GCF_001635365.1 Oleiphilus sp. HI0128
TACCAGCCTGAATTAAATCATCGACCTGAACGCTAGACGGTAGACGAGATATCAAATGATGCGCAATTTTTTTGACTAAAGGCGCATGAGACCGAATCAAATCATCGGCACGTTTTACTTGAGCGTCTGTATACATCAGCCTATGACACCGGAACTAAACACGTTCTAGTTTGAGGTAGCCTGAACCAGGCGCTCAACAAAGAACTCCAAATGACCTTTTGGAGAAGAAGGCAGTGGCCAGCTATCCGCTTTTTGGGCAAGCGTCTTATATGCCAACGATGCTTTTGCACGAGGATACACATCAGAAACAGCCCGTTGACGCTGCACTGCTTTTTTCACCGACTCATCGAAAGGGATTGACCCAACATACTGCAGAGCAACATCGAGAAATCTCTCAGTAACGTGAGCAAGCTTGGAATAGAGGTGGCGCCCCTCTTCCTGCGTTTTAACCATATTCGCCAGTACACGAAAACGGTACATATCGTAATNGCGATTTAACAATTTAATTAGCGCATATGAATCGGTAATCGATGTAGGCTCATCACATACGACAACAATAACTTCTTGCGCAGCCCTAAGAAACGAAACAACACCATCGGATATACCTGCTGCGGTATCAATAATCAGGACATCGAGATCTTCAGAAATTTCACTAAAGGCATTAATTAAACCGGCATGTTCCATTGGATTCAAAGAAACCATTTTTTGCGTACCAGATGAAGCTGGTACTACTTTTATTCCTTTGGGCCCATCAACCAAAACGTCACGCAGAGAACATTCGCCACTTATCACATCCGCTATATTGCTTTTAGAGGTGATACCTAACAAAACATCAACATTAGCCAAACCTAAATCGGCATCTAAAAGTACGACACGACGCCCCATCTCAGCGAGCATA
>NZ_LWGG01001606.1:0-931 GCF_001635365.1 Oleiphilus sp. HI0128
GAATTATTTTAAATACTTTCTGATCAGTGCCATTTGTACCCTGGCAGGCCTCGGAACAATTGTATACGTTAATATTCTCTTGCCCGCATCTGAAAAGCAGGAATTACTTGCGCTAATTGGTCTTATTCTTAGCGTGCCTAGCGCTATCATCGCCTTTTACTGCTATATTCGCCTTCTCGTAAGCAGAATCCAGAATTTCTTGGACAAATAAATGATAACGCCCGATATAGAAATATACATAAAGAACATAAACAACAGTGAATTGCTCGCCTGGCTAAATACTCACTTTACAACCATCGATATCAACCTTGAAGCAAGCAGCTTATCCGAAAAGAAAAGTATCTCGGGCACCCTTTCACGCGAAGGGAATAAGATCCCTATCGTCGTTACGCCCTGTGCAGCAGGAAAGTCTTATTGCAGTGTTTGGTTCAAATCGTCTGAAACACCTTGGGACAATGATGAAGCCTGCGCACTAAGCCTGTTAGAGATGTATGAACTTGAGGTCAGGTGTGCCGCACATAGCTGGCAAGAAGGGGAAGATGAAGCAGGTGAATATTGGAATGCCATCACCCGAAACGAAAAAAAGCTTATCCGCTGGGGATAAGCCTTTTCTGTAGAAGCTAAAGAGCTAGAGGCTTACTTGGCAACCGAAACGTTGTCTGCCTGCATACCCTTCTCACCCTCACTCAAATCAAAGCGCACTGCTTGGCCTTGACGCAATGAGCGACGACCGCGACCACGAATTGAACGGAAGTGAACAAAAACATCTTCGCCCGCATCGGTCGTAATAAAACCAAAACCTTTATTCACATTGAACCATTTAACGGTACCGGACTCTACACCCTCAGGTGTATCATCGTCGTCATCAGACTCAGATGCTTCTTGCGCATTGTTACTTGAAGCAGAAGAAGACGAAGACTGTGCCGCAATT
>NZ_LWGG01001607.1:0-1288 GCF_001635365.1 Oleiphilus sp. HI0128
TTACCCTGAACGGTGACTTGGTGCCCGAGTATTTGCAAAAGCTTCGTCAGGAAGACAGCCTCCTGGGGCGTACATTTACATTGTTTGAACTTGAAAAACACGAAGGGAAGAGACATTGGTTGAATTTCTCTTTGCGCTCTGAAGAGCACACTGCAGCACCTGAGGTGTTACTTTCTCGTCTTGATAGCAGTGAAGCAATACTCAACTATGCTAAAGACTCGGCTGGTTCTTCTGTAGAACAAGAAGGAGGCCAGAAATGAACCTTGAGAAATGGTACGAACTACGTGATAAAACAGCCGACCTAAGCCTTAGAGAACGGGCAATTATGGCGGGTACTGCTGTGGTGATCATTGCTTTTATTTGGCTGCAGACAGGCTTCGCTGATTATGAAAAAAAGCACAAAGCTAACTTAGCCAACAAAGCATCGTTGACACAAGAAACTGTTGAGCAAAGTAATCGGCTCAGTGAGCTGACTTCAGCTTTGGCTCACGACCCGAATGCAGCACTAAGGCAAGAGCAAGAACAATTAAAAGAGCGCCTGCAGGGCTTACGTTTAAAGATAGGGCAGCGTATGAGTAACCTGGTTGCGCCTGAAGATATGGCAAACCTTATGAAAAAGGTCTTATCTGACTACAAAGGCTTGAGCTTGCTAAGTGCCAAAAATCTACCGGTAGAGCCCTTGAACGTGAGTTTGGGGAGTACCACAGACGAATCAGATAAGACTAATGATAGCGCCATTTCTGCAGAGCCTCAGGCGGTTATATTTACGCATGGCTTTGAAATGGAATTGCGAGGAACTTATTTCCAGACGGTTGAATATTTACAGCAATTAGAAAGCTTGAGCGGCTTTTACTGGAGAATGCTGAGTTATAAAGTTGATCGGTACCCTAATGCGACGATAAAAGTTCAGCTCAGTACTCTGAGCCTGGAAGAGGACTGGATCGGTGTTTAAAACTACAATTTACAAGAGCTCTTTAGTATTAGTGTTTGGCTTATGCTTAAGCGCTTCATTGTCGCTGTCCGCCAAACAAACTTATAGTTTGCCTGGCGGTGAGGTCTTGTCTGACCCAACAGCGCCGTATGGGGAAAAGAGAAAGGCTGCCGCGAAAACCAAGCGCCGTATGCCGAACTTCTCTCTCAACTATATAATGAGCGCAGGGGATAACCGCCGAGCAATGATCAATGGCAAAAAAGTGTATGAAGGAGACTTTGTTTCCGGTGCGAAAGTAAGAAGAATTTCGTCGGAGTCTGTCTCGTTGGTGTATGACGGAAGAGAAGTCGTTTTGCA
>NZ_LWGG01001608.1:0-1102 GCF_001635365.1 Oleiphilus sp. HI0128
GATGTCTTCGTCGACGGCTTACGCGACCCGGGCATGACCATTCGTGAAAGTTTCGCTGTTGAGCAAGTTGAAATCAGTAAAGGCCCTAGCGCGAGCTTTGCAGGGCGCGGCACAACAGGTGGAGCGGTGAACTCGGCAACCAAACGTGCAAGCACCGAGTATGACTTTGCGAAAGGCTCTATCGGTATCGGCACCGATTGGCACCACCGCGTCACGGCTGATATCAACCAGGTCATTGATTATGACACTGCCCTACGTGTTAACCTGCTTAAGTCAGGTGAAAATGTTCCCGACCGTGACCCGGCTGACCGAAATCGCGCAGGTGCAGCAATCTCACTATCTCACCAGGTAACAGATCAGCTAGAAATCGTTGCGGATGTCTATCATTTCCGAGGCGAAGATAGCCCGGACTTAGGTACCTACATAGATGGTGATACCGGCAAACCTGTTAAAGATATCCCTTCTTATGTGCAAGATGAGGACTTTCTGAAATCTGAAACCAGTACTGCAACGCTGCGTGTTGGTTATGAATTTAGCC
Organism: Oleiphilus sp. HI0128; assembly: GCF_001635365.1. Classification (NCBI taxonomy): domain Bacteria; kingdom Pseudomonadati; phylum Pseudomonadota; class Gammaproteobacteria; order Oceanospirillales; family Oleiphilaceae; genus Oleiphilus; species Oleiphilus sp. HI0128. The sequence continues at coordinate 539 of NZ_LWGG01001608.1, forward strand.
CAACTTCGAGCATTGTGAATCTGACTCGCTACGGTATTACCGAGAATGGTTATGTTGCGACAGGAGCCCGAGGTACAACAGCTTACCCAACACTTGATGATGCTACGAATGATACCAATGGCTTTGAAACTGCTTCGTTAAGTACTCATCAAGGCTGGCAAGACGTTGATTATTTTGCCAATCAATTTAATTTTCTGACTACAAAAGAACTCGGCGAGACAGTTCATGACATCGTGATTGGTGTCGAATATACCGACCAAACGGTTATCAACGGCGTCTATAGCTACACTTCTGAAGGAGCCTCAAACTGCTTCACTTCAGGTCGACGTGGTGTTGGGGAAGGCTATTGTTGGTCAGACGAAAATGGTAATACCGCGACAGACCTCAATACATTGATTCAACGAGATATTGCCCAAGGTGATAAAGACTCAGATTGGAATGTTGAAACCCTTGCGCTCTATTTCATGGATACCGTCGAGTTAAGTGATAATTGGACAGCCTTTGGTGGCGTTCGTTACGACTATTACGACTACAGCACCTTCGCAAACTATGACCCGGATGGCC
>NZ_LWGG01001609.1:0-1270 GCF_001635365.1 Oleiphilus sp. HI0128
TTGAGCACTTCTATTTAAAACAATATGGCGATAATCCAGTGCTGGCAACTTTGCATTGATTTGAGAATCAGATGGCTGCGCCTGTTGTCGATAGTCATATAAAAAACCCACAGAGGCAAAGCTGATATCAAAGGCACCTTGGGATAAAGCCGACACAGCCAATGACTTTTCGAGTAAGCTAAACAGCTCAGTCGATATCGATAGTGCTTGCTCAGAGGCAAGTCTATTTACCTTGGAGAGCTCAGATTCAGAAATATACCGCGACATCTTTGCCTCGATATCATTAAAGCGATTCAGCACTGCGCGCTTAGCCTTCTCTGCTTTAATCTTATCGTCTAACCAAAACTCCAAGCTTAAGTTGGTCGTCATCACCTCTGCAGAAAACTCATGCCACTCGGCTTTCAAGGGCATGCTAAGAAAAACTAAGAAGCAAATGAGAAAACTCAAACAGTTTTTCATAATGTTATCCAAAATATCTCTCCAACCACGACGAATAGACCCATCCTAAAATATTGGTTAAAATCAATAAACCCTATTGCTGGAACAACACAATGAACTTGGCACCTAGTAATAAAACTATTGATGCACTTAAGAGTCTCTCTCTTAAAGAAGCGAGTCGAATTGAACTTGTCTGGCTTTATGGTTCACAAGCGAATCATACCGCTGATTGCGCGAGTGATTATGACCTAGCGATAGCGCTACATAAGGAATGTAATCAAGCAGACAAATTCATTCAAGACCTTGAGTATCAATGGTCAAATAATCTAGACCAGAATATATCAATCGTTGATATTAACTCAGTGCCCGTGCCATTGGCTTACAACATTATTGATCTCGGCACTCCGCTCTACATTGGCAATGACTTGCGCCTTCATAGCGAAGAACAGCGAATATGGTCATTATGGAGTGAATATGCCCATGAACACCAGCAACATTATCCTTAAACGGCGTTCCAGAGAATTTACTATGTCGACATACCAAGCCTATGTATTTGCCATCAAAGAACAAGTCGCTCAGCACTTGGCTGGTTTGGATGAGTTGGCCTGCACCATTCAGAAACGCCCCTTAACATTTAACGAACGTAGCGCTGTAGAAAGGAATCTACAGGTTCTTATCGAGGCTGCTATTGGCTGCTCAAAGCACTATCTCAAGAAGATATCTAAACCTGTTCCTTCGGAAGCCCGAGCTAGCATTGAAAGAATCTACGAACAACTCGCCATTACCACTCCTGAAATAAATGAAATGCGCGGCGCAATAGGCATGCGAAACG
>NZ_LWGG01001610.1:0-806 GCF_001635365.1 Oleiphilus sp. HI0128
CGCAGGAAGAATCAAGAGAGTCAGGATTCTTGCGGCAATGCCGTGAAGCAGACTCAGTTCCGGGTAGAACCCAGACTTCCTGATCCGCTAGATATTGACTTGCCCAAATCTGTGTCACACCTTCAACACTCTGCTTCCAAACCAATAAAGTAGTGCCACTTTGACTACTTTGGATAATCGGCTCAAAGCTGTCCCCTTGATGAAAGACTGCCTGTGTACCCTCTTCATTCAAGTACTTGAAATTAAGAGTTTCGGACTCGTGCCATACGCCAGACTCCGTCGTAAACGCGACCCTCTCCCCGCCTTCAAGAAAATTACGCTCATCCTCACTTGTTGACAAATCATCTTCCACTAAATCATGTACGTCTGATTCCACTTGAAGAGTATAAGTGTTATGTAAGGCAAAACGACCACTACTCAGCCCTAATGTTAACTCAGTAGCGTCAACATCAATCAATTTACCGCTTTCTTCATCTGGTACTTTTGACTCCCCAGGGACAGTACTGTGAGAAATATTTATTTCTCGCTCAACAGGCTCTGTAATTGAGTCAGGATCGAAACTACCAGAATAAATACCAACTCGATTATCAAGTAAAGAATCTATATTCATTTTCTCACTAAATAACACAGTTGGATTTAAGTCCACGCCGTAGCTTATCTCTTCAGAATCAGGAGTGATGCGAACAATAGTCGGTGCAGTAGTATCGGTGGCAGCCTCAGGCAGACTACGAGTACCATCGCTATCACAGGCAGAAAGGCCCGAAAGAAAAATAACAACCAGGAGTATTAGTTTATTTTTCCCGGCT
>NZ_LWGG01001611.1:0-944 GCF_001635365.1 Oleiphilus sp. HI0128
AAGAAAACGACAAACTCATAACGCGCATTAAGTCTTCGACCAGAGTTTGATGCTGATTCGCAACCAAGGCCGAGGCTTTATCTTGATCAGCCGAGTCCTGACTTAACAATAAATCTAACACGCGGCTGTAGCTTACCAGCGCTAAAGAGTATTTTGCCTGTTTGAACAAACTCCAGCCTTGCATGTAGTGGGCGTTAGCCAAAAAGGGGCTTTCCTCTTTAGGCGCTTCAGTCAGAATCACGGCAGAAAATGCCTGCTCGGCCAGCCTATACAGTTCGTCAGTGAACAGGATCTCTCCGCGTCTAAATTGTACTTCGGCATAATAGTTTGAGCCCGGGTATTGCTCGGCAATTCGTGTCAGTATCTTCAGGTGTTGATCACGCAAACCTTTCAACTCATAGGTCTTTGCCAATTGATATAAGACGTGATCGTTATCTTCTCTGTCTGGATACTTTTCAAGCAGACCTAAATAAGCAGTGATAGCGATATCCAGCTCATCAACAGCCTGCTCTGCCATTAATAATTCACCTTTCTGAAGCTTAAGATCGGCTAAGCGATGCAGAACCTTCATTTGCGTTTCAGGGTCTTTCAGCATAGGTAGCAGACGAGTGTAATTCTCGATAACTTCTGAAATTTCAAGACTTAAAGATGCCTCTCTATCAATCATCAAGACAGCAGGCTGAAGTGAAGCAATACTTTCAGGCCCATATAAGGGATAGGTTCTGGAGTCAAATAGCTGGCAGCCTGACAAAGCAAATAACAAGGTAAGCAAGCATGCTGTTCTAAGTAAACTCACAAGCTAGCCTCCTCTGTCGTCATGCTGGTTTTCTCTGCAGAATCCGAATGATAAACCTGGTCTGAAATTCGGGCTAATGACTCTCGCGAAGCCTTCAAATAAACACCCGCTTCAGCGATTTGCTTTTCGTAATCCTGTTTGGCCAAAG
>NZ_LWGG01001612.1:0-753 GCF_001635365.1 Oleiphilus sp. HI0128
CCAGCAAGGTAGGCTAAAGCGCTTAACGGTTGCTGTAGCAATTGATGATATACAGAATATCAACCCGGAAACAGGTGAGGTAAGCTATACTACATGGACGGCTGAAGAGCTTGAGCGTTTGACGCTATTGGTAAGGAATGCGGTAGGGTACTCAGCCGCACGAGGTGATAGCGTAAATGTGATTAATACGCCTTTTGCACCTAAGTTTGTGGAAGCCGTACAAGAGCCGGAAATATGGGAACAGGCGTGGTTCAAAGAGCTGGTGCCCAAAGGCATAGCAATGTTGTTCGCCTTGATTATTATCTTTACCGTCATTCGACCAGTGTTTAAGAATCTTTCTGAAGCTGGCGCTCAAGCGAAAGAGCTTGCTTTAGCGGGAGATGAGGACGGTTTGGCACAGATGGATGCCATGAGTGAAGGTGAGGCAGGAGAACGAGTTACTTTGAGTGCCTCTGATGAGTTTCTGTTACCGGGGGCTTCGGAAGGTTTTGATCGACAACTTAATGCCTTGAAAGGTTTGATTGCTGAGGACCCTGCTAGGGTTGCTCAGGTAATTCGTCAATGGGTAAATGTAGATGACTGATGGTGACGGCGATAAAAAGCTGCCAAAAGTTTCGCGGGTAGATGCTGCTGCGATTTTACTAATGAGCCTGGGTGAAGCGGACGCTGCCCAGGTTTTGAAGCATATGGGGCCAAAAGAAGTACAGCGGGTGGGTACCTCTATGGCGGCATTGAAAGATATTAGTCAGGAAC
>NZ_LWGG01001613.1:0-744 GCF_001635365.1 Oleiphilus sp. HI0128
CGTTGGTATTGAAGCGACTTCTGAAATTATCAATAAAATTACCGAAAGTGCCGACCGAAAAGAACTGAAGGACGCCGATAGCCTGCACGCTGTACTCAAGGACGAACTAAGCGGGCTGCTTAAAGCTAGCCATTCACCTTTAGAAATAAAGACTGGTGACTCTCCTTTTGTCATTCTTGTTGTGGGTGTCAACGGCGTGGGTAAAACAACCACTATTGGCAAAATGGCCAAGCGTTTCCAGAGCCAGGGACATTCTGTCATGTTAGCAGCAGGCGATACCTTCAGAGCTGCAGCAGTTGAACAGCTACAGGTTTGGGGTGAGCGCAACAATGTGCCTGTTGTTGCCCAACACACCGGCGCCGACAGTGCATCAGTCATATTCGATGCAGTTGAATCGGCTAAGTCTAAAGGGGTTGATATTCTAATCGCCGATACCGCTGGCCGCCTTCAAAACAAAGACAACCTAATGAGCGAGCTTGAAAAAGTTGTCCGAGTTATGCAGAAAGTTGACGATACCGCCCCCCACGAAGTGATGTTGGTTCTCGATGCCGGTACAGGCCAAAACGCACTAAGCCAAGCCCAAGTATTCCAACAAGCAGTTGGTGTAAGTGGTATCAGCTTAACCAAGCTGGACGGTACGGCAAAAGGCGGGATCATTTTCGCTATCGCTAAACAGTTAGGCCTACCGATTCGCTTTATTGGTGTTGGTGAGCAAATAGATGATTTACGCCCCTTTGAGGCGGA
>NZ_LWGG01001614.1:0-1642 GCF_001635365.1 Oleiphilus sp. HI0128
TGTCGAAGTGCCATCGTCATACCATTCTCTTAAGAGACCAGAACCCAGAACTCCCAGCTCTTGCCCTTGCGTCAGAGTTGCAGAGTCCGAGAAGTCCACTCCATTATTGCTTGCCGCAGCAAATGGATCTGCGCCCACACGCTGAAGTACAAAGGAACCTTCACCATCATCTAGGCTAAGCGCGTCTCCATTTAAAGACATGCTCCAACCGAGACCTGAAGGATGAGATAAACCGCCCTCACCGTCGCTTTGACCCAGCACGGAAACAGAGAAATCTCCTGTTTCCTGATCCCAGGTATAAGTTCCGTGCTCTGCTGAAGTTGGCACTATCACACCAACATCATGCTCTTCTCCGTTGTTGGTATGCATAATGATGTAGCGAGTTTCATCCACAAAAACCAGAATATTCATATTACCCGGCTCAGGTATCTGCCAGGCACCAATTAGTGGGTTCGTATCAGAGTATCCTCGCACAAGCTCATCCGGGCCTATATCATCATCGAACGTTAATACATCGCCATCGATCACCATGGTCATCTCGCCAATGGCATTATCAAGCCCTCCATCACCGTCACTTTCGCCAACTTTATTTGGTTCAAAAACACCGCTTGTTGGGTCCCATGTATATGTGCCATGCTCTGCAGAAGTTGGTAGCACACCATAAACCGGATCGGATTCCGAGTTTGCAGTATGCCCTACGATATAATTCGCATCACCATAAAAGACAACTGCATGGTAGTCACTGCCACCGTTATCAAGTAGCCAAAGGCCGATATTCTCTCCAGCCGGAGCACCGCCCGTTCCGCCACCATTACCCGGTAAGATGACAGCCGCTTTCAGATCCTCAAAAGCTACATTATTGAACATCAGTTCCTTATCACCGGCGCCCTGTAGCTGTACTCCTCCTCGGCGCACAATCGGCCCTGCCGTTTCGGAATTATCAACAAAGATAAACTGGTGACGCTCTTCACTATCCAAATCAACGAGCTTCGCTACCAATTCAGGCACCTCGAAAGAAATAACTTGATGTGAATCGATGGTTGTCGAGCTTATCGCCAGTTCAGCTATATGGAATACATCTGAAGAGTGGTCATAAACTTTCACAAAACCAATCCCTGCATTTTGATCACCGTCCAAACCACTGCCGTCACCTGAAGTCGACTCAAGATAAGCACGAATATGGAATGATCCACCATGATCATAACCATGACCAATATACAGCCCCCGATCAGACACTTCTTGCGTCACTGGCTGAGCAAGTAGCTCTGCCGCGGTCGAAAATACATCAGCAAAAGACGTCGCTGGAATTGGATCATGAATACCATCCTCATCAGGGTCTTCAGCGACAAAGCCTATTGGCACCACATTGTCGCAATCAAGGTTTGAAGCAAACCAAGGTGACCAGTCTGCATCACACTCGAAAATATACGAAGTGTTAACAGCGCTGAGCTCTGCAACAAAGATCTCTGCGCCATCACTAAAGACGGCATCCGCATCGAAAGCTTCATCACCAAAGGCTAAGTGAACTGGCAAACCAGAGACATCAAAGGCGGACAAATCTACATCCGTCGCGACAACATCGTTGGGATCACCATCAAAGCTTGCTGCAACTCTCGCGGTCTCACCAAGCGTTTCTGATCCA
>NZ_LWGG01001615.1:0-5691 GCF_001635365.1 Oleiphilus sp. HI0128
GAAAATGGTGAAGAAACGATAAAGATTGCTGCACCTAAGATAGTTGTCGCAATCATTACGGGTCTTACAAACAAGGCGTCGCCGGTCATCGCAACGGCTGAAGGCGTTTCTTCAATCGTGTTTGACCAGCCCGTCGCGGGTAGCGCCAACACAAGGCTGAACATAATAACTTTTAGGGCTTTGGTAAATTGGCTGTACATGAACTTGTCTCCTTGGGTGCCTTTCACATAGTGTTCAGTATCTGGTGTTTGCTTGAATAGCCTAAGCTTACTGAACAAATGCCTGAAATCTGTCATTGATTTCAGTATAGACACAATATCTCCACTGTCGAATCGGGCGAATAGATTATTTTTGACACTGTGAACAGTACACCGTTGCACGATTACCTTGCCTGATTTCCTTTAGCGCTTGTCCACACTCGACACAGGCTTCACCCCCTCGGCCATACACATTCAGCTCTTGCTTAAAGTATCCTGGCTTTCCATCACTTCCCACAAAGTCTTTTAGAGTTGTACCTCCTTGTTTGATGGACTTACGCAAGACCTCTTTGATGGTATCTGCAAGCAAGTTATAGCGCTTTAAAGAGATTTGAGAGGCTGAGCGAATAGGAGAGATGCCCGCTTTGAACAAAGCTTCGTTTGCATAAATATTGCCAACACCAACAACGAGCTTACTATTCATCAGGAACTGTTTAACCGCTTGTTTTCTCTTTTTGGCAGCTTGATGAAGATACGCTCCGTCGAACTCCTCATTTAGAGGTTCAAGCCCCAAAGAAGCAATTAAAGGATGCGCTTGCCAATTGGAAGACCATAGTATGCTGCCAAACCTTCGCGGATCGTTAAAGCGCAGTATTTTTCCACAGGAAAGGTGGAATTCAACATGATCATGTTTTATCCGTGGCGTCCTCTCGTCGACTATACGCAAACTCCCAGACATACCTAAATGCAGCAGTATACTTCCGTCAGGGACACAGATGATTATATACTTACCTCGCCTGAGAACATCACTAACCGGCTGGTTTGTCATTTCATAGAGTTCATTAGAAACAGGCCAACGCAAAGCTTGCTGATAGATCTTGATAGATAAGATTTTATGCCCCTTGATATAAGGCTCAATGCCCCGGCGAGAGGTTTCTACTTCTGGCAATTCAGGCAAACTTGGCTCCTCATAGATAGAACAAATCACGCATTTTGATACAAAGGAAAGGCAAGTGTCCAATTCCCCTAAGCTTCACAATCCCAAATCTTCTTTAAGCGATGAGGATGAAATCCTGTACTTAGGTGTTGATGCCGGAGGCACTTTTACCGACTTTGTCTTGCTCACTGAACAAGAAGTGCGTATTCATAAAGTACTATCAACCCCTTCAAACCCTGCTCAAGCAATCTTGCAGGGAATAGAAGAACTAGGTTTAAACTCAGCTGTCGATAATAAACAGCTTTGTATTATTCATGGAAGTACGGTAGCTACCAATGCAGCGCTTGAACGAAAAGGTGCTCGTACCGTCTATATCACCAATAATGGTTTTGGCGATATCCTGAGCATCGGCCGCCAAGCTCGCAAAGAACTCTATAACCTCAATGCCAAACCACCCATTCCTCCTGTTCCAAGCGAGCTTTGCTTAGAAATAGAAACCCGACGTGATTCCGAGGGAAAGTTAATAAGACCTTTATCTGATGACGATATTGAAGCCCTTAAGCAAAAAGTTAATGACTTAAAACCAGAAGCTATTGCGATAAATCTCTTATTTTCCTTTATCAATGATGATGAAGAGCTACGCATTCAAAAAGCCCTGGAAGGTGACTATTTCGTCTCGCGCTCATCTTTTGTTTTACCAAAATATAAAGAGTACGAACGTGGTATAGCAACCTGGTTAAATGCATCCCTTGGCCCAAAAGTAAAAAACTATATTGATCACTTGATCGAGCAACTAAACGGCTGCCCTGTCTCAATCATGCAATCTTCAGGGGGAACCATTGCTGCTGAACAAGCCGCTTTACGATCTGTAAATCTGCTTTTATCCGGCCCGGCTGGCGGATTAGCCGCCGTTCGTCATATCGGTGAACAGTGTCACTTACCCAAGATCATGAGTTTTGATATGGGCGGCACATCAACCGACGTCGCCTTAATGGATGGCAACTTTGAACTAAGCGATGAAGGTAGCATTAATGATTGGCCGGTCGCGATACCAATGTTAAAAATGGAAACCATCGGTGCTGGCGGCGGCTCTATTGCCTGGATAGACGAAGGAAATATGCTACACGTCGGCCCTCAATCTGCGGGTTCCGCACCTGGCCCAGTTTGTTACAACAAAGGCGGAACTCAAGTAACTGTGACCGATGCCAATCTAGTTCTAGGGCGCATACGTGCAGATGCTTTCTTAGGTGGCGGTATGTCTCTTGATATAGCCTCAGCAGAGAGCGCGCTAGACACGCTAGCCAGCAAACTACAAATGAGCAGGCTTCAATTGGCAGAAGGAATCATAGAACTTGCGGAACAACAAATGGTAAAAGCCCTTCATGCCATTTCTATTCAGAAAGGGCACAACCCTAATGACTTTACCTTATGTTGCTTTGGCGGCGCTGGGGGTCTGCATGTCTGTTCCTTAGCTGAAAAACTCAATATGAAAAGTGCCATAATTCCCCAGAATAGTGGTGTCCTCTCGGCCTACGGCATGCTCAAAGCTCAAAAACAACGGCAATTTACCAAGACACATATTATTCAGTTAGATGATATTTCCCATCACCAACTGGAACAGCTGTTTGAAGGTCTCGAGTCACAAGGAACGAAAGAACTAAAATTAGAACAAGTAGGCAGGCAAACTATCCGATCAGAACGCTCTTTGGATCTTCGTTACCAAGGCCAGAGCTTCACTCTGAATATCCCCTTTTCTGCAGATCAAACCCGCAATATTGCAGACTTATTTCATCACAGCCATCAACAACACTATGGGCACCAACTCACTAATACCGCGGTTGAGCTCGTGAATGTTTGCCTTAGTCTGACAATTGAAACTCAGCAAAGTAATGATGTTATATGTACTGAAGTGCAAAATGATGCCACCACACAAGTCATTCAACTTCCTTCGATAGAAAAAGAAGTGACAATTCTTCAGCGAGAAGCGATCAAAGAAGGTGAAACCATAATAGGGCCTGCAATCATATTGGAAAAGGTTTCGACAACCTGGCTAAAAGAAGGATGGTGCGCAAAGATAGATCAGTTTCAGCATCTCGTGTTAAAAAAGCACGAAGTTATTGTGCAATAAACGAGCTGTCATACTCTAAAATATCATTGTTTGTGATAGCATATAAAACTAACGCGTGTCAGCTAGAATTTATAGGAGTGAGGTGAAGTAAATGTTTGACTGGTGGATAAACGGTATTCTCGATTTAAGTGTTGGGCAGAAAGTCATTGCAACGATAATTCTGACTCAAATCACCATCGCCAGCGTCACACTTTATCTACACAGACACTCAGCTCACAACGCTCTCGACCTGCATCCTGCACTTAAACACTTCTTCCGTTTCTGGATATGGCTGAGTAGTGCTCAAAATACCAAAGAGTGGACCGCTATTCACCGGAAACACCACGCAAAATGTGAGACAGATGAAGACCCACATAGCCCTGTTGCGAAAGGCCTAAAAACAGTTCTACTAACGGGTGCTGAGCTCTATAAAGAAGAGGCTGCCAATGCCGAAACCTTAAAGCGCTACGGTCAGCGAACACCTGATGATTGGTTAGAAAACAAGATCTATACCCCTCATAAGATGAAAGGTGTAGTACTGATGGGCGCTATCGATATTTTCTTCTTCGGCCTGGCAGGTATTACCATTTGGGCGATTCAAATGATGTGGATCCCGGTATTTGCTGCGGGTGTTATCAATGGTGTCGGCCATGCAATCGGCTACCGGAACTTTGAGTGTAAAGATGCCTCCCGTAACATCAGCCCCTGGGGCTTTTTTATTGGTGGCGAAGAACTTCACAATAATCACCACACTTATCCCAACTCCGCCAAGCTATCTGTTAAACCCTGGGAATTCGACATCGGCTGGTTTTATATCAGAATATTAAGCGCCCTTGGTTTAGCAAAAGCACGCAATATCCCACCTAAGCCAATAAAAGACAGTCACAAGCTGGAGCTTGATAAGGATACGGTGATGGCAATTATCCACAATCGCTTTTATGTTTTATCCCAATACCATAAGAATGTCATGATTCCGGTTATCCAAGCACAAAAAGCCAAGATGCAGGAACAAGAAAAAATTATGTTTAAAAAGGCCAAGAAGCTTCTCGTTAGAGAAGAAAATTTGGTTAAAAGTACTGAGAAAAGCCGAATCAATGAAATGCTTGACCACGACGTGATGATCAAGACCATTTATGAGATGAGCCAGGCTCTTCAAGATATTTGGAAAAAACACCCCGGTAGCCGCTTTCAAGAAAAGTTAAACGAGCTTTCTGAATGGTGTAAACAAGCTGAAAAAAGCGGCATCGAAAGCCTCGAAGAATTTGCCAAAAGTTTAAGACATTACTCTCTAAGTGCTGCAAAAGCCTAGATCAGATCTGGTCGCTAGCTTGTCGTTGATACAATTGATAACTGACTTGCCCGGCGACCTTTTCTTTCATCAGTTGCCAATCTTTCGGAATTGCAGGTAAAACGCCTTCTTTTTCCTGCTCCAGATAAATCACCGCCCCTTTAGCGAGTATCTCTGACTCCTCGATAAGTGCTAAAGTCTCTGTAAGTAAGCCTTTGCGAAAGGGTGGATCGAGAAAGAGTATATCAAAGGCACCCTGTTGTTTTGGACTCGCTTGAAGCCAAGTCAATGCGTCGAGGCACTCCACCACAGCTCGCTCAGCAGCCCCCCCTAATAGCGCGTAGTTTTCCTTAAGGCTCGAGGCTGCCTGACTACTTTTCTCAATAGAGCATAGCTCACCAGCGCCGCGTGAAAGCGCCTCGAGGCCTAAAGAACCACTGCCAGCAAATAAATCCAATACTCGGGCGCCGGGTAGATAAGGCATTAACCAATTAAACACCGTCTCTTTCACTCGGTCTGTCGTTGGGCGAAGACCTTCAAGCGCCGGAAAGTTTAATCGACGACTACGCCATTCACCGCCAATAATGCGAAAAGAGCCCGTTTGCGAGCTATCTATACGATTATTTTTACCATATGGCCGAGATTTTTGTCCTCGATGGTTTTTTTTAATCCTGGCTGGCATTAGAATTTCCTGTTATGTCATGCATATTATCCAAAGCACTCGAAAAAGCTCGCTTGTTTAGACGGATCCGTGCATTGTAAGTGAATTTTAGCCTCGCCGTTGCGATCTTTTTCAAAGAGAAATTATAACGGCATGAATCAAATACCTTAAGTTGTTCATATTATGCAAACAGAAATTTTATACTCTTTGGTCACCCTTGGCGTCATTGCACTCCTAATAGCAATCGATCTGATTCGCGCCAGACATAACCAAACCAAACCAAAGAAGGTTGAGCGCCAAGCACACCCCGAAACTAAAACGGTTCGCCCGCTGAATGAGTCTGCGCTGACTTCAGCCGAACCGGAAGCAGCACCTGAGCCTGAACCAACACCAGCGCCAAAACCAGAACCGGAACCAGCACCTGAGCCAGAGCCAGAGCCAGAGCCAGAGCCAGAGCCAGAGCCAGAACCGGAACCAGCACCTGAGCCAGAGCCAGAGCCA
>NZ_LWGG01001616.1:0-920 GCF_001635365.1 Oleiphilus sp. HI0128
GCAGCATTTCTTCGGGTAGTCAACGTACCACGCAGAGAGATCGGCCCCTCAACCTTGGAGAAACTCGGAAATTATTCGACTGAGCGACATATTAGTTTGAATCAGGCTGTCGGTGAAATTGGTTTGGAACAAGTGTTGAGTGGTAAGGCGCTGGATCGGGTCAGGCGCTTTAGCGATTGGTTACGAAAAACAACGGAACGTTGTTATCAGGAAGATCCGATACCTGTGATCAAGCAGTTGTTTACCGATATTGAGTATGATCAATGGCTGTACCAAAACTCTAATACGCCAAAAGCGGCTGAGAAACGTATGGAGAATATCTGGTACTTGGTTGATTCGTTAAAAAATATGATCGACGCCGATAAAGGCACAGCGGATGAAATTGGTATAGAAGAAGCGGTTTCCAAATTGATCCTTCGAGATATGCTGGAGCAACAAGAAGAAGAGGATGATAGCGATAAGGTGCACATGCTTACGCTTCATGCCTCGAAAGGTCTTGAATTTCCACATGTTTTTATCATGGGGCTTGAAGAAGAATTATTGCCGCATAGAAACAGCATTGAAGAAGATAACATCGAAGAAGAGCGCCGCCTGATGTATGTGGGCATCACAAGAGCCCAGCGGACTTTAGCATTGACTTATGCTGCAGCACGAAAACAATATGGCGAGAAAATAGAAACCATTCCTAGTCGCTTTTTAGATGAAATTCCCGAAGATGACTTGCAGTGGGAAGGTGGCGAGCAAAAAGATAAAGAGCTTGTGCAGAAAAAGGGCAATCAAACTCTTTCGGCGCTTTTAGATGGCCTCAAGTAAATATTACTGATTACTTTTGGCCGACGCTAGGGTTGGCGAGCTGTGGTCGCCATTCCCACCATTCATGTTCGCCTTCCGGTGTACTTTCTTTGGTTTTATAGACATCC
>NZ_LWGG01001617.1:0-646 GCF_001635365.1 Oleiphilus sp. HI0128
CTTGCGTGACATGATGTTAGATGTCACAAGTGACGGATTAAAGATTTATGAAGGTGAAAGTTGGAGTCGGTTGGATGTTACAGACTTTAAAATAGGTGAACGCACTGCTGACGCTAGCTTTGGCGGGCTTGTAGTAGAGAGTTATCATGCTGGTTCTGAGACCTTGATATCAACTGGTGGTGCTGGAGATGTTTGTATTGGTGGTGTCGGAGCTAGCCAGGGTGATTGTATTGCTGATAACGGGCGCTGGGAAAATCGTGGGGACCAGGGCTTAACAATAACATCTAAACGGCACTTTAAGTCGAAGATTGATTCTGAAGGAAAGAGAAATCGCTTAACTTGGCATGTCGGGCGCGATGGCGAGGGTACTGGTTCGCCCGATAAGGGAACGGGTCTAAAGTTAATATTTGATAATTATACGACCAATGACGGGAACAATTTGTCTGACGATTTTGGGATTCAGACAGAATACAACATGGATATTGCTCGCGCTCCGGTTATTAAGAAGTCGACAGGCTTCGATAGTAATAATATCTACGGTGAAGAGGGTTGGGAAAAGGTTATGTTGCCTGATGGCTCCTATGAGTACAAGGCTCCTTCAGATATGACTGCTGCAGATATTGCAAATAGACCGGTAGGTGTTGCG
>NZ_LWGG01001618.1:0-823 GCF_001635365.1 Oleiphilus sp. HI0128
CCAAAACGTCTGAGCAAGGCTTTAATACGTGCAAATAACTCTTCGACATGAAAAGGCTTCACCAGGTAGTCATCTGCACCAGCATCCAGGCCTTCAACTTTATCTTGCCAATTTCCGCGAGCAGTCAGTATCAATATAGGGAAGTCCCTCCCCGCTTTTCGCCAACGACGAATCACTTCAACGCCTTCAATTTTTGGCAAACCTAAGTCCACAACCGCCAGGTCGATCGGGAACTCCATTCCCTTATATAAACCTTCTTCACCATCAGCCGCGAGTTCAAGACAATAAGATTGTTGCTTTAAAGCATCTGCCAACTGTTCTCGCAGTTTGTTTTCATCTTCAATCACTAGAAGCTTCATCGTCTAGCTCTCTTTACTTGGCGCCACTGAGCAGCTCACCACTCAGGCTATCGACATGCAACACCCTAACTCGACCCGCTTTAGTTAAAAACTTAACCCGATAGACGCTACCACGGGGCGTTTCTTTGAGCTGAACTTTCAGGACCTTTCCTTCGAACCTTTCCTGAACAAGGGCAATTGCTTGATCTCGACCAATTCTCTCATTCTTTGTCTCTGCGACCAGGTTTGCGGATAAGCACACCAGCAACACGGCGGACAAAAAAAGTTTTACGAGTTTCATAGCAATCACCTTTGCGAACGTTGCCAACTAACGAGGCTTCTTTCGGTGTCACAGCTCCCTTCTAAAAAGGTTCCACCCTGACACGCACTTTTATTTTCTTACCCGGCTTCTGATCCATTCGGGTCTTATATCTTTCACCCTTGTAACGATACCATACATGGTAGCCGAGCACCTTCTCTTCATA
>NZ_LWGG01001619.1:0-993 GCF_001635365.1 Oleiphilus sp. HI0128
CAAACCTGCACTTTGTATCTCTTCCAGGCTCTTGTCATTCATCATGCTCTCGACCTCTTTCGCCGTACCACGCAACATGTCTCTGAAGGCAATAAGGTCTGGCTTCGTTGCCATTGGTCCGTGCCCAGGCACAATTTGGGTTGAGTCATCGATAGAATCTAAAATTCGATCAATATTCTGGGCGACACCTCGTACACGCCCACCTGCATCCACATCAACAAAGGGGTAAAAGCCGTTAAAGAAATGGTCACCCAAATGGACAATATTTTGTTCTTTAAAGAAGATCACGCTATCGCCATCAGTATGTCCGATTGGCAAGTGCATTACAGAAATATCATGCCCGTTAAAGTGGATAGTCATACGATGATCATAGGTAATATCCGGCAGCGCATGCTTTGGGTATGGTTCCGACACCATGTTAAACAGCTTAACCTCTTGACGAGAGTTCAAACGCTGATAAACATTATCATGCGCGACAACGGTAGGCTCTTTACCCAAGAGCTTATTGCCTTGAGTATGGTCACCATGCCAATGCGTATTTAGGATGTACTTAAGCGGTTTACCAAAAGTATCAAGTGTTTTCTCTAAACCACCTGACATATCGGCATAGTCACTATCGACAACCCGTCATCACCTTCGGACAATAAGATATTCCCGCCCTTTCCCTGAAGAAAGTGAAAGCCTGGCTTTAACTCAGTCACTTTAAACTGCTTAGTACTATGGTGGTGGTTTTCTGCAACACTTAAATTTGCAGACAATAACAACATGAGGCTGGCGCCCGCTTTAATTACGTTCACTAATTTATCTCCCTATTGATTGAGTCTTTAACATGCAAACATGTGAAGCGAAACGACCACCAAGCAGAGTATTTCTGCTTCATTTCCTTCTAAAGCGCCTTGAGTATATCAGTCTTATAATTTCCTCTCACCAACATTCAGGCTAAGGTAAATATGCGCTTAATTCAGGATAAGAACAAATACCGCAGCGATCACT
>NZ_LWGG01001620.1:0-1115 GCF_001635365.1 Oleiphilus sp. HI0128
GGGTACTTTGTTTTTTGCTGTGCCGATGATTCTTAGCCCGGGTATCGTTGCAGCTAATTCATGGGCACGTGCCAGTAATTTTTGTTCGTGAGTTTCGATCGCTTCTCTATCTAAAGAGTCCATGTAGTCAATGGCTGCAGCTAAACCAATGGCTTCGGATATCGCTGGTGTACCGGCTTCAAATTTATAGGGTAGCTGGTTGAAGGTAGTCCTCTCAAAGCTAACGCGCTCTATCATTTCGCCACCACCTTGATAAGGAGGAAGCGCTTCTAAGCGAGCTTCTTTGCCGTAAAGCACGCCGATACCGGTTGGGCCAAATAATTTGTGTGAGGATAAAGCATAAAAATCACAGTCTAAAGCCTGAACGTCGACCTTGAAATGAGGCACTGCCTGGGCACCGTCGATAACGGTGATGATATTGGCAGCCTTTGCTTTTTCAATGATTTCTTTAACAGGGTTAATCGTGCCCAGGACATTGGATACGTGGGTGACAGCGATGACTTTGGTTTTCTCGTTAATCAACTCATCAACTTGGGAAAGTGATAGCTCACCGTTCTCGTCAAAATCGAGTACTTTAATTTGCGCACCGCATTTCTCCGCCGCTAATTGCCAGGGAACGATATTGGCGTGATGCTCCATGCGGCTAACGATGATCTCGTCACCAGGCTCTAGCTGACTTGCCAAACCGTTAGCAATCAGGTTAATGGCTTCAGTTGTTCCTTTGGTCCAAATGATTTCTTTGGTTGAGTTTGCATTGAGAAATTGACGAACTGTTTCGCGTGCACCTTCGAAACCAGCCGTTGCACGGTCACCCAAGGTGTGCGCGCCTCGGTGTACGTTGGCATTATCATGATGATAGTAGTTCGCCATGCTTTCGAGCACCGCTTCGGGCTTTTGTGCACTGGCGGCACTATCAAGGTAGATCAAAGGCTTGCCATTGACCTCTTGGTTTAGAATAGGGAATTGTTCTCTAATACTTTCAATATTCATTTATCACTCAATACCTTGATAGCTCTTTATGACGCAGGTGCACTAACGACGCGATCATTTAATCTAAAGGGTAACTTAACAGCTCTGCCAGTTGCTGCTCCCAGAAGTCTGCAATAGCTTCAATT
>NZ_LWGG01001621.1:0-1140 GCF_001635365.1 Oleiphilus sp. HI0128
CCGAGTCAGGCCTGATTCCTCCTTATGTGCCCTCAAGTGGTTCGTCAGACGGTTTTGAGCAATACCAAGTAGGGCAGTTCGAAAATTGGGCTGGTGGGCTTGATTATAGCGCTTCCAGTGGAGGTAATTGGTTGTTTGATCGATCAAGTGCCATGTTCAAAGCGTATATGTCTACTGGGCGGGTAGAATTCTTAAAAGAGGCATTCCTATCGAAGCAGTTCTACTTCTCGCATGTGCGGAATGATGGAACGGCCCCGGCAATGGCTGGTGGTGATGGTTGTTTTACATTTGGTGGTGTTGCTTGTGCTGATGGGAAATATATTGCTCCGCAGCAGGCTAAATTGAGCTGGGCCCTTACTGGCGATGATAGTCAATGGGATGATCCATTAATTACCAATATGGCGTTACAATCTGACTTGGGATGGAATCAATATGGTACGAGAGACACCTTTAATAACGAGAATGAAGGTTTTACTGAGCGCGGGGCAGGTATAGCAGGACTAGCAGAGATTAATGCCTATGAAATGACGGCTGATTCAACGGTTTTAGCTCACCTTAATGAGCGAATTAACTCTCTGAAAGATATGCAGCAAACTGAAAAAACCTGGGATGTAGAAAATGGTTGGACACCGAAAAGTGGTGGCTTTACTCATAATATCGATGTTCACGAAGGTGTGCATAATGAGGGGAGTGCACCATTAGGTGATAGTAGCTCTAGAGGCTTCTCAGCATGGATGACTGAGAATATCGTAGATTTCCTCTGGCAAGCTTACTGGATAACAGGAAATACCGATGCGCCAGAAATGCTAAGACGCATCGCGTCTGCAGTTGAAAATTATGGCTTTACCTCGAATTACAATTCAGAGCTAGGACAGTATGTAAGGAAGGAGGGTTTTACCGGGTATAATAAAACTAAGAGCTGTAATACTACCGGTGCCGAAACAGACTTAGTTTACATGGCGAGTGCTCATGCCCCGTTATCATCTCGGATTAGTGATGACTGGTGGCCCTATTACTCTGATACACATAATATTGAAACAGTTTTGACTCTCGGTGCAGGTTACTACTTTGAAACCGATGAGGCTAAAAAGGTTCAGCTTTCTACTCGAATCGGTAAGATTATCGAAGGCTGGGTAAACC
>NZ_LWGG01001622.1:0-829 GCF_001635365.1 Oleiphilus sp. HI0128
ATAAGGTTCACCAATGCGTCTGATACGGGAATTAAAGTCGTAAAAAATAAGCGCTAAGATGCTTCGACAAGGCCTTAAGTCATGCTAACATCTCAGCTCCTACAATATGTCATCGCGATACCTCATGCCAGCAAAATTTGTTCATCTCAAGTTACATACTGAATTCTCCCTTACCAACGGTTTGGTAAGGATCAAACCGCTGATTAAACAGTTGGTCGATGAGGAGTTTCCGGCGGTCGCGATCACTGATCAATCTAACCTGTGTGCACTCGTCAAGTTCTATAAGTCTACGCGCGGTTCTGGTATCAAACCGATCGCCGGGGTTGATATTTGGCTCGAAAACGAAAGTGAGCCAGACAATCCAAGCCGTCTTACCTTGTTGGCAAAGACTGACAAGGGTTACCTTAATATGACCGAGTTGGTCTCGAAGGGTTTTACTGAAGGGCAAGATTATGGCAAAGCGGTCATCACGAAAGAGTGGTTGAAGGAAGCATCAGAAGGTCTGATTGTTTTGTCCGGTGCGAAAGATGGAGAAATTGGCCGTGCTTTGTTGGCTGNGAGAGAAGACCTTGCTGTTGAGCTCTTGGAGCACTGGATGTCGGTTTTTTCTGATAGTTTCTACCTTGAACTTCAGCGTACTAATCGCCCTAATGATGAGGAATGCGTTCATCTGAGTGTTGCGCTAGCCGAGAAGTTATCGTGTCCGGTTGTTGCGACAAACGATGTGCAATTTCTGGCTGAGTCTGATTTTGAGGCTCACGAAGCCAGGGTTTGTATTTCAGACGGTGAAACACTCGATAACCCAAACCGGGAAAAGCTCTATAGTGAC
>NZ_LWGG01001623.1:0-1667 GCF_001635365.1 Oleiphilus sp. HI0128
AAGCCAATTGAGGTCGATGCTCATCATGTTAAAGAAGATCTAGTGCCTCGATTTTATTCGGCAACAGGGTACACCAATGTATCTCGCAGTATCGAAATCAGTACTTCGCAATCGGCAACGATTGACGAACTGACAGTAAAAGAGGGTGACATGGTGTCTCAAGGTGATTTGCTAGTAGCCTTGGATGAAACCGAATTGCTTACCTCTATTCGTCGAGCAGAGAGTGCTATCGAATCAGCCAAAATTCGATTAAAGGATATGGCACATGATGTAGATAATGCTCGTCAACTGCGCGAAAAACGCGTGATTACTGTGGAACAACTTCGCAAGGCAAAAGTGCAACACAATCTTGCGGAAACTCAGTTGAATCAAGCGCAGAGTGAGCTGGAAAGGCAGCTTGCTCGGGAGCCTTATCACCGCATCAATAGTCCAATTGATGCACGCGTTATTAAGCGCTGGGTGAATCAAGGGGATTTGGCTGTTATTGGAAAACCTCTTCTTCAACTCGAAGCGATTGGTGGTTTGGAGTTTGAGGCTTCGTTGCCAGCAGAGTGGGGGCAGACTCTAAATATTGGTGACCAATATGACATTAAAATTCACAAGCGCGATGAACCCGTTAAAGCCGTTATATCTCATATCGTGAATAGTGTTGATCGTATTACCCAAACCATTCAGATCAAACTCGCTTTGCCTGAATCCTACAAACTTGAAGCCGGCTTATCAGGGCAGGTGGACTTCATTATCTCTTATGAAAAACAGATTCTTGTTGATTCTTCATCAATCATTAAGCGGGCGGGGGTGTTTGGTGTATACCGAATCAATGAAGGTAAAGCAGTGTTTACGCCGGTCAATTTTGAGCGGAAGTGGCAACGTTATTTGGTGGTTCTCTCAGGCCTCGAGCCATCGGATATCGTTATCACTAACCCGCCATCTTCCTTAAGAGATGGGAGTCCAGTGGTCTTTAAACCTAGCGATGCCTCAGTAAATAGTGCAGAGACCAAGTAATGGATAAGAGCCAAAATTCGGGCGGCAAAGCAGCTTCTAACAGCAGCTTTAATATTGCCCATACGCTAGCCAAAACCTTTGTTGAATCAAAGCTTGTATTGGCCATTATTCCTGCCGTTATCTTGTTCGGTTTAATGGGGCTGTTTGAAATTCCCCGTGAAGAGAATCCTCAGATAGTGATTCCCGCTGCCGAAGTCACCATTCCCATACCAGGTATGTCACCTTTGGAAGTAGAACACTTGCTGCTAACGCCGCTCGAAAATCATCTCAATACGATGCAGGGGGTAAAGCACACTTACGGTGTGGCAGGAGAAGGCTTTGCCAAGATTCAAGTGGAGTTCAAAGTAGGAGAGGATAAAACCGAATCATTCGTGAGGCTCTATGACCAGGTGGAACGATACAAAATTCAGTTACCGCCTTTAGCGGGCGAGCCACATATTCATCTGATGGATGTGGATGATATCCCCTTTATAGTTGTGACCTTGGCTTCTGACAAGTACGACCGCTATCAGCTCACACATATGGCTGAAAGAATGACCGAGCATCTACATAGTATTGAGGGCGTTGGGCTCAGTGAAATTCATGGTGGTCAGGAGAACGAAGTACGCGTTGAGATAGATCCCACGCGTTTACAAGCTTTAGGTTTGGGCTTAAATCAAATT
>NZ_LWGG01001624.1:0-620 GCF_001635365.1 Oleiphilus sp. HI0128
TTCTGCATATAGATCACAGTTTGGGATTGCTTGATTGATCATAACCTCTGTGCAGCGAAGTTCTCGGTGGTTCAAGTGTTTGATCTCTTAAAGAACTAAACCCAAAAAACCATTAACCACAGAGGGTACAGAGAGGCCTTCGGCCTACACAGAGAAGAGATAAAAACTAAAAATGTTTTTCTCCATGTCTTCTCTGTGCAGCGAAGCGCTCGGTGTTCTCTGTGGTTCAAGTGTTTGATCTCTTAAAGAACGAAACCCAGATAAGCACTCACCACAGAGGTCACGGAGCGGCCTGCGACCTAGACAAGTTTGTTTGCTGGCAGATGAGTATCTGTCTCTAAACCAGCAAAGACACCCCAACCAAAATGGTCACTACTTCAAAACAGCGCTTAACAATTTTATTTCCTTTGGCGATCGATAGATGCGCTCCAAGGTAGCCTCCAGCTAAAGCCCCCAAAACCAAAGGAAGTACCCACGACCACTTAACCTCGGTCTGTAAGGCCAGCGTAAGCGCCCCCACACCATTCCAAAACAATCCCACCAAAATCAAGGTATAGGCAACCGCTCGCTGGTACTCCAAGCCATACCAAAGCACCAGCCACAAGGTAACGAACAGGCCT
>NZ_LWGG01001625.1:0-619 GCF_001635365.1 Oleiphilus sp. HI0128
ATTTCGATTGCTGGTACCAGCACAAAGTCTCGTTCCAGCGCATAAGGGTGAGGAATGCGTAAGTCAGGGTCGTCGCTTGATAGCGTTTCATCGTTATAGAATAGAATATCCAGGTCGATGATTCGCTCCCCCCAATGCCGAGTCTTTATACGCCCGAATTCGGCTTCAAGTGTTTGAGTACACTTTAACAAAGCGAGTGGTTCCAGAGCGGTTTCAAGCCAGATGACTGCATTGACGAAGTCATCTTGATCCTGAGGCCCTTGAGGGCAGCTACTGTATAGTGATGATGATGACATTAGCTTTAGTTCAGGATGCCGGGATAGGGCTTCTATCGCCTTTATTACTTGAAGACGAGGACTTTCCAGGTTGCTACCAATACCGATGAGTACTTGATTTAGTTTCATGACTAGCTTTTTCTTCTCGCCGAACAGTTCCTGCTGACTTATACCTGCAGCATTATGATCGCTTTGGACGTCGTGATTGTCGGGTCTTTCGGCGGTCAGCACCAGGTGTCTCACGCTTTTTTCGATGATTAGCTTTGTTATAAACAGCAGAAGGGTGCTTGATTTGGAATTCAGTCCACCACTTAGCGAGTTCGCCGACAGGTTCACCAGCTTGC
>NZ_LWGG01001626.1:0-13620 GCF_001635365.1 Oleiphilus sp. HI0128
GGTATGTGTGCTGGTGGACGTATTGTTAATTATTTAAAAGCCTTAATTGAAGATAAGCGTACTGATATTCTGTTTGTAGGTTATCAAGCTGAGGGAACTGCAGGGCGAGATATTCAAACTTACGGGACACGAAATGGCTATGTCGAGCTAGAGGGTAAGCGCTATACGATTAATGCCGCTGTACATACGATCTCGGGTTACTCTGCGCATGCAGGTCAGGAAGACTTACTGAACTTTGTGCAAGGCATGAAAGCTAAGCCTTCAGAAATAAGAATTGTTCATGGTGATGATGACGCGAAGAAGGCTTTAAAGCAGGCGCTACGGGAATTATTGGGGGAAGAGGTAGGTTTAAGTATTCCTTAAAGAGTAACGTAGCCATAGAAAAGGTATTAAAAAACAAGCTATTCGCTAAGAAGTGCAGAACAGAGCAGGCTGATATAATCTTTCACATTATAGTATTTTTGCTTTGCAAGTACGGCTTCTAACTTTTTCCAATCAAGGTTAAGGTAGTCATGAATGATGGCGTTTCGCATGCCTATTGCGCCGCGCATTTCATTTATTTCAGGAGTGGTAATGGCGAGTTGTTCGTAGATTCTTTCAATGCTAGCTCGGGCTTCCGAAGGAACAGGTTTAGATATCTTCTTGAGATAGTGCTTTGAGCAGCCAATAGCAGCCTCGATAAGAACCTGTAGATTCCTTTCTACAGCGCTACGTTCGTTAAATGTTAAGGGGCGTTTCTGAATGGTGCAGGCCAACTCATCCAAACCAGCCAAGTGCTGAGCGACTTGTTCTTTGATGGCAAATACATAGGCTTGGTATGTCGACATAGTAAATTCTCTGGAACGCCGTTTAAGGATAATGTTGCTGGTGTTCATGGGCATATTCACTCCATAATGACCATATTCGCTGTTCTTCGCTATGAAGGCGCAAGTCATTGCCAATGTAGAGCGGAGTGCCGAGATCAATAATGTTGTAAGCCAATGGCACGGGCACTGAGTTAATATCAACGATTGATATATTCTGGTCTAGATTATTTGACCATTGATACTCAAGGTCTTGAATGAATTTGTCTGCTTGATTACATTCCTTATGTAGCGCTATCGCTAGGTCATAATCACTCGCGCAATCAGCGGTATGATTCGCTTGTGAACCATAAAGCCAGACAAGTTCAATTCGACTCGCTTCTTTAAGAGAGAGACTCTTAAGTGCATCAATAGTTTTATTACTAGGTGCCAAGTTCATTGTGTTGTTCCAGCAATAGGGTTTATTGATTTTAACCAATATTTTAGGATGGGTCTATTCGTCGTGGTTGGAGAGATATTTTGGATAACATTATGAAAAACTGTTTGAGTTTTCTCATTTGCTTCTTAGTTTTTCTTAGCATGCCCTTGAAAGCCGAGTGGCATGAGTTTTCTGCAGAGGTGATGACGACCAACTTAAGCTTGGAGTTTTGGTTAGACGATAAGATTAAAGCAGAGAAGGCTAAGCGCGCAGTGCTGAATCGCTTTAATGATATCGAGGCAAAGATGTCGCGGTATATTTCTGAATCTGAGCTCTCCAAGGTAAATAGACTTGCCTCTGAGCAAGCACTATCGATATCGACTGAGCTGTTTAGCTTACTCGAAAAGTCATTGGCTGTGTCGGCTTTATCCCAAGGTGCCTTTGATATCAGCTTTGCCTCTGTGGGTTTTTTATATGACTATCGACAACAGGCGCAGCCATCTGATTCTCAAATCAATGCAAAGTTGCCAGCACTGGATTATCGCCATATTGTTTTAAATAGAAGTGCTCAAACAGTACGTTTTAGCTCTCCTGGAGTCGTTCTTGACTTAGGCGGAATAGCTAAAGGTTATGCTGTTGATGAAGGCATTAAGATGTTGAAGACCTTTGGTGTTAAGCATGCGCGTTTAAGTGCGGGCGGCGATATGTATCTTCTGGGCGGAAAGGGCTCAAAGCCTTGGCTTGTCGCGGTGCGTCACCCTAGAAACAAAGAAGAAAACTCCGTTGTTCTGCCTTTATCGGATGTCGCTTTATCGACTTCAGGTGACTACGAGCGATTCTTTATCGATGATAGCGGCGAAAGGGTTCACCATATTATTTCCCCAAAAACAGGCCGGTCTGCTCGGAACGGTCTGCTAAGCGTTTCCGTTCTCGGGCCTGATGTGACGACTACCGATGCGCTATCGACTGCCGTGTTCGTATTGGGGTTGAAAAAAGGTTTAGACTTGATAAATAAACTAGAAGGTATTGACGCGATTATGATTGATGAACGGCAAAGGGTTCATTATTCCAATGGTTTGGGAAGGCCTTAAGTTCAAGGAGGCGGCTAAGGCTTTCTTAGGGCTCTTTTCTCCTGTAGCCTTGGTCTTTAAATCATCGAATCGTATCTCGATCCTTGCTATAGTGATTTTCAAAATATTCATCTTTAAAGAATTAGGTAACGCGTCATGATGTCTGTCTCAGATATTCGCTGGCAACAACGGTTTAAGAACTTTCAGCGAGCTTTTCTTTTGCTACGTGAAGCAGTGGAGTCAGATATTGCTTCGTTTAGCCAGTTAGAAAAGGAAGGTGTTATTCAGCGTTTTGAATATACCTTCGAACTAGCGTGGAAGGTTCTCAAAGATAAAATGGAATTTGATGGTATTATTCTTGACCAGATTTCACCTAAGTCGGTTGTTCGCCAAGCGTATCAAAGTAAGTATATTAATGATGCCGAGACCTGGTTGAGAATGATCGGAGACCGAAACCTTATGAGTCATACCTATGACTTTTCGAAGTTCGAACAGGTTATTGATTCCATAAAAATTAGTTATTTGCCTATGCTAGATGAGTGGTACACATCACTCTTAGAAGAAATAGTATCATCATGAGTCAGTTCGGCTTGAGTGAGCAAACTCTGAGCGAGATACGAGATATATATCTAAGTATGAGATGATTGATTATGCAAAGCTTTATGGCTCTAGGGCGAAAGGGAATTATCATGAGCGAAGTGATATTGATATTGCTGTCGTCGGCGATAATATTGACCGTTTTACGAGCTCAGCACTAGCGTTAGATTTTGCAGATTCTGATATCCCGCTTGTAGTCGATGTGCATTGCTTTCATGACATTAAGAACTTGCAGCTACGTGATCACATTGAGAGAGTTGGCCAAGTAATTTATGAGTCAAAAGGGGCTTAGCACTTTAGGTGCCCCCCCTTTATCGTCTTACTTATTCATCAAATCGTCCCATTTACAATAGGTGCCATTCCAACCAGCGTATCCCTAAGAGTAGAACTTCCCAGCCCGTGATAACTCAGTACATTTTCGAAGTTGCCTTGCTCGCCGTGTAGTGCCATGTAATTCAGCATAACGGTTTGAACTAGTAGGTTAACGTTATTGGCAGCAGGGCTTGATGCGGTTTCGACTGATGCGTCGCTACGCATATAGCCAACCTGGTTGCGTATCGCAGTAGGGCGACCGTTGCCGCTAGGGTCATAGACTAGGTAGAACGCTGCGGCAGTTGATTGGTTATCGCCTGTCCATACACCTTTGCCACGGCCTTGTTCAGAGTTATCCACCATGCCATTACTGGCGACTGAACCGTCAGAAAAGACGTAAAGCATAAGCGGTACACCAATTCGTGCTGCGTATTCCAGGCAAGCGCCCATGACACGTCCTGCTCTTAAGTCACGAGCTTCACCTGTCGAACGGTTACCAGTATGGTAGTCATAACCACCCATGGTGATTGTACCAGCACCGGCATAGCCATTGATCACGAGTTTCATGACCGATGCGGCTTTCTGGAATTCGCGGTCATTGAGAAATTCTTCACTACTAAAGATACCGCTTGCTCCGACAATATCCGGGTCTTGTACCGGGTCGAGGTCAGCAGGGTTGCCAAAACGGTCTGCCAGGTCGGCACTTTTTACATAGCCACAGCGTACAAGGTCTTTTACGACTTCGTCAGTGGTAACATTTACGCCAGCGCTAGGAAGGCCGGTATTCATCTGAGCCATTTTCTTATCGCTGATACGTTGAATAGACTCCATTACCGCGACGGCATCTTCCTGGCTTAGTAGGCCGATCAAATCACCGACATCGACCAAGCCCGTAACATCACTTGGGCGGTCAATTTTAGTCGGGCGCACCTGCGGGTTAATCATGTCCATTGGTGCTAAGGAGTTGCCGCCAGAATCAGAGCTTCGTGAGCCAATCAATGTTAAAAGTGAACCATCTGCACCGGCATTATGAATGCCATAAACCGGGTTATGGGGGTTATTGCCTGTATCGTTTTCTGAACGTGCCGGGATTACCACGCCGTTAATCGCAGCTTGGGTTGCCGCAGAGGTTCGTTCCTGAATCCCGCGTAAAAATTGGCTATCTGAATGAAAGGCTAAGCCCAGGGATTCATCAACGAAGTCATTCGTAGTGCCATCGGTATTGTTTACCTGAGGTAAAAAATCCGGCGGGATGCCAAGTTTGCTATAGCCTGCTGTGCTGAGCATGTCTTTTTGTCCGCCCGAACCGCCAACTAATACATTGGAGCCGGCAATATTGGCACCGCCTGCCAGGTCAATACAGATAAAAGGGATCTTTCCGGCCCCTTGGACGGCGATTCCACAGCTATCTTTTAAGGCTTCAATATCTGAAGATAGCGCGGCCGAAGCATTACGTGGTGCTCCGAAAAGGCTGAATATTGACGAGCCAAAAACGGTAGCGCCGCCAGCCATGAATCCATTGGCGATAAACTCCCTACGTGTTTTAGGGCGTTTATGGTCACTGTGTATCAAAGGTGCGTTGATATCCAGCGTTTGTTTGAGTGTTGGTTTGATAATCATAATCTCATCCTTCAACTGAATAGTATTTATTGCACAAGCGTTGTAGCGCTGCCTAGTACGGCTGCGCAGGCTGCTTTGACCACAATCTCGGTTCTACCTTCGGGACAGCTGCTGTCAGCTGAGCAAGCGCTAAGCGTATCAATCAGGCTGTTTATCTCATCATTAATATCGCTGTCGCTAGGTTGAGTGTCCAAGCTAGTACCAACAAAGTTGCTTAGGAGGGCGCTTGAAATCTGGCTACGGCCATCCGTATCAAAAGCGGTATTGGCATTTTCACTAAAATTAAAGCTGCTAAAGAAGCTAGCTCTTAAGCTTGTGTCATCAACCAAGGCGTCACAATATTGAATGGCTAACTGAGTGACGGCCATTTGGTGGGCCGATAAGAAGCCTTCGATATTCTCTATCGTTGGTAGCTGTTGTTTCACCGTATCAAAAGTGCTTTTTACATCGCTATCGGTTGAGGCAACACCGGTCATCACAGACATCGATGCATTGATTTCATCGAAAGTGCGAAGCCCTATTTCTGACGAAGCAGGTAGGTCTTCAGGTTCAGCAGGCGTTGGGGGAATGTCTTCCTCTTCATCGCGCGAGCGGCTGCCAATCTCCGTAAAGCTTAAGAAAAACTCGTCTTCATCGGCTGCTTTATCCAAAGGAACGATGGTTCCCAGGTTAGATAAAACTTGCCCGTTACCCGCTACATAGTCTTCGTCGTTCAAACTAATGTTTAGGTTTTGGTAGACTTGTCCAACATTTACTTCTTGCCCGTTGATGGCGATCTTCATGCCTCTTAAAGTGATGTCGTCTAGTTCAACATTGTCGTTAAGGCTGACAAAGCGTGCATCAGAGAATAAGTAGCTAAAGCTATCAAACTGGCTGGCTTCAAAGAAAATAAAGTCATCGGCTGTGTCGGGGTCATCGGTATCCACAAGATGAGATACACCAAATAGCATGTAGAATTTCTCACCTACGCCGGAGTTATAGTTTTGGGTGATTTGCTCTTGTGTTAACGCACGGCTATGAATAGCTAGCATCCTTAGCGTGCCTTCCCATAGTTCGTTGCCATCGGTTTCATTACCCAATACGAGGGCAAAACTTTCGTTCCAACCATTTAGAAGGCCAGGGGCTACGCTGTCTTCATCTTCGGTATAGACACCATTAACATAGAGCTTTCTGCCTTGTGTCGCGGAGTAGGTGGCGACAACATGCTGAAGGCTGGCTTGAAGTCTTTCATCTGCATCGGCGGTTGAAAGTGCTTCGTTGAAGTCGTTAGTAGTATTGTAAAAGTCGTAGTTGTACAAGGTCTGTTGCAAAGCAAAGTTACGAGAGCTGGCCGAGCCCGAGTACGACACAATGCGCGAGTCTTCCTGCGTAACATTCGCTGGAACAACCCAAGCCTCTATAGAATATTGAGACGTGCCACGTATTTCATCGTAGAGCTTTTTACTGTCTTCGGTCTTGCCTTGCGCTTTACCGTTGCCGACACGGGTATTGGTTTCTTCGTCGATATACGAAGCGCCAAACTTAATGCCCCAACCGCCGACCCACTCGACGTTGCCGCTCAATTCAAGGTTGATGGCCGGGTCTACACCGCTGGTGTCGTTGGCAAGAGTACCTTCACCGGCTTTGAACTCGTATAGGGCAATCACATCATCTTCATAGCGGCCACCTGAGTTGGCAACGATGCCGTCACCCACCAATACAAGTGCTTTACTGGTAATCAGTGTTTCGTCAATCGCGGCGGCAGTGATCGAATTAGAAAAGGCTTCGATCGCTGTTCTCATTTCAGTTGATGAGGCTTCACAACCAACTTCCCAGCAGTTATGAAACTCATTGAGTAAGCGTTGTACTAGTCGGGAGTTGCCGGGGGTTTCCAGGCTGATTCGACTCTGAGCAGCCAGGTAAGAGGTGTCAACATCGGAGCTGCCAATAAAAGGAGTTTGCTGGCCTTCGACATGACAGTCACTGCAATACTCTGTGAGTAGAGGGTAGACAGTGCTTGAGTAGCTTAAAGTATCCTCAGGGAAGGACTTACTGCTCCCAGGGTCTTTGATTTGTGGAGAGCGTAGGATGATTTCATTAGTGCTGGCAGTATTGTCACCCACCCAATTTTCGACCCACCCAGTGAGAATCGTTACACAGGTGCCGATATCGGTGCCACCTTGTCCGTTAGATGCCCAGCAATTATGGCCGTTTGCAACTTTCGTGATAAGAGCCGATTCTGCCGGGTCATCTCGATCGATCAAGCTACTGGCATCAGCAAGTGCCAGGTTAACGTCGTCGAAGCGTGCGAATTTAGGGGACTGACCATCAGCACCGTGGCAAGCGCCGCAGCGGTTTTCAGTAACGATATTTTCCCAAAACTCGGTCTGAAACTTTAGAGCATCGTCAGTTTCTGGCGCAGGGCCTAGATACTCATCGGTACTGGTGTTTTGGCTAGTGTTAGGGTTGTCGGTATTTTCCTGGCCGCTGTCAGTACCGCAGGCGCTAAGTAGAATTAGGGCAAGGAGTGATAAACAAATGCTTTTTAAGGTATTAGTTGCTTTCATTGTCATATCCTCCTATTCGCCCATGCAGTAGGTGGCTGAATCTGCAAAGACTCTTTTGAGTTGATATCCACTGTTTTTGAATGATGTGACCATTGATGCAACTTCAGCTCGGTCAGCAGCGTCTGATGGTTCTCTTAGGCAGACATTCTGGAAAACTTTTTTCACTTGGCATTCGGCAAAGGCTTCGGAATGTGCAAGTTCTTGTGCCATGGATGCAGCGCCATTTCCAGAGCCGGGGAGGGTGGAATCCCATCCCAGTAACTGGTTTCTTCCTGAGCGCCAGTAATTCTCCCAGCTGTCATCTGGCGTGATATAGCCAAACTCAAAGTTGTTAGCGTTGATGTGATACTTTGCTTGTACGCGGCTGCCAGTGCTCGCATCGGTCATGCCTTCCTGGTTATAGACCATTTGGCCGTTTAAACCCTCTGGGTCATTCTCAACATTGTAATCATAGTTGTAGTAAGCAAACGCTTGGGTAAGAGGGTCCATGCCGTTATGACAACCTACACAGCTGTTTAAGAAGATTCTGCTGTCGCCACCAGGGCTACGCGAAACATCTTGCCTGACGCGGTCAGGTGGTAAGGAGGTGTCGTTAAGTTGCTCCATATCGTTGCATAAGTGGTTTAACACGGTAAAACGGAACAGTGCACGATTGGTACCGTCTTTCATGAATGCATGAGCGGATGCGCGCGTGGTCATGATACCGGCAGCGGCAGCGCTAGGGATGTTGTATTGTTCCGACTGAGTGCTGGCAATCAGATACTCTTTTAGGCTGTGTCCGCCATCTTCCAGAGCTTCATAATGCGCGTTGCTACTGATGCTCGGGTTTGGTAGCCCAAGTGAAGAATTTCCGACATAGAGCACGTCGCTATATAGAACTGACCGAAAGTCTGCGTCATCGCGTACTAAACCAATTACGGTTGCCATATAGTCATTGAAGGGCACAAAGCTGGACATGGCTTCATTTGTCCAGGGGGCTGCAAGGTTTTTTAGCGTAACGTCATAGAAAGCAGTGTGTTCCATTGCCGTATAGGCCGCATTGCTAGCTTCGCCCGCCAAAATATCCGCCGCCATAGAGTCGAGTACACTTGCAGTAGGGGGCACACCCGCTATTCTGTCATGTATACGTTTAGCTTGCTCTCGTTCCCCGGCCGTTAGAGTCGAGCTCACGAATAGTGTAGAGAGAAGTATAAGTGACAGAAATTTCATGCGCTGGTGCATAAGCTTAATTTTTCCGATCAATGTTTTTGTATATGCTGGCGTCATAGCTGCTTGCCAGAAACCGTCGTGCTTAATTTGTTTCAGTAGCTTAGGTAATACAGGAAATACATTCATAGCTTGTTCCTTCTTTGGATCGGAGCTTATTTAAATTTGACCCAAACGCTCTATGTTTGAAGTTTAATTGAAGATGATAGACGCTTTTTGTGTGGCAGTGCTCACCATTACATTGCGTAACTCAAATGCGCTGGAATGTACTTAGGAAGAAGACATACTGAGAGACATAATCCTTGTCTAAGTCCTTAACTGGGCTCGATTATGTCGAATAGGGAGAATATTGTGAAGCATGTCAGGTTAACATTTTTTTACGTTTCGGTTTTTCTGAATCGTGCCTTCAAAAGGCATTTTAGATTACCGAAGCCTTCAAGCCCCGGCTATTTGAGACGGGTATTGTTGTGCCTTGTTGCTATTACCAGCCTGCCTCTTATTGTTGCCTGTAGCTCTGATGGCACGGATCCTGTTGTAGTTGACTTACCTTTAGCCTATATAGAAAGACCTATAGAAAACGATGAGGGCGAAGTTGAGCCAGATAATGCGGCTGAGCCGCAATCGTTTCGTCCTGGTGCTGTTTTATACCTAAAGCAAAAAGCATCACTTGATGCTCAAACGGTGGATATTTCTTCGGCAGCCTTTGCTGATGAATCGTTCTTAAACGACGACGGTGAGCTGCTCTACGATGTACGTGACCTCAGTACTTCTTATGATGGTAAGAAACTACTCTTCTCGATGCGTGCGCCAGAGATAGAGAATGCCGATGAAGAAGATCAGCCTACTTGGAATATCTGGGAATATAATATAGAGAGCAGCACGCTCCGCCGTATTTTTGATAGTACGCTGAATGTCAGGGCTGAAGATGGGCATGATATTTCACCCAGCTACCTTCCAGGTGATCGTATCTTATTTACTTCAACGCGCCAGACGCGTGCCAAGGCTGTTTTATTGAATGAAGGTAAGACGGGTTATCCTGCACTTGATGAAGAGCGAAATGTACACGCCTTTAACCTTCATATTATGGATGGTGATGGACAAAATATTCAGCAACTTACCTTTAACCAAAGCCACGATCTAGACCCTATCCTGTTGAATAACGGCAAAGTCCTGTTTTCTCGTTGGGATAACGCGGGGCAAACACGAAACAATGGTGTTAACTTATACGAGATTAACCCCGACGGTACAGGCTTGAATTACCTCTATGGCCGCCATTCCCATGATTCAGGTGAAGACGGTGACCAAGTTCAGTTCTTGAAACCTAAAGAGTTAGAAAACGGTAATATTGCGGTTTCATTGCGTACCTTCGAAAGCGCTACGTTTGCCGCACAACCTCTCGAGATTAATTTGGATGAATTCATTGATGCAGACCGTGCCATCGATGGCAGTGACGCAATTGAAGGGCAGGCGCAAGTCGCGATTATTGACGGGGTCACCTCAAGTGATGAACAAACGATAAATGGTCAGTATGGCGCTTTTGTACCGCTTTATGATGGCTCAAACCGTTACTTGGTGAGCTGGAGCTTATGTCGTGTTGCCCTGATCGATATCGATGCTGAAACAGATGGTGATCAACAAGGCCAGCCAGAATATTGTACCGAAGAGAAACTCGCTTCAGATACCTATGAAGCCGCGACACCTCTCTATGGTTTATATGTCTATGATGCGAGCGATAAGACCTTAAAAGTGGTTGCCTTACCGAGTGAAGGTAATCGCTACGATCAGGTGATGTTGGTTACAAGTCGGCCAGAACCGGAAGACTACGTTCCAGTAGAGTTGGAAAACTTTGGTAATGGTTTAGGAGCGATTCATATTCGCAGTGTCTATGACTTTGATGGTGAAGATACGTCTCCTGCCGGTTTAGCGGCGCTTGCTAATCCTGAGGTGACAGAGCCTTCTGAGCGTCCTCAACGTTTTCTAAGAATCGAGAAGGCTGTTTCAATACCTGATGAAAACGTACGTGATTTTGATAACTCCGCTTTTGGTAGAAGTCGAGCGCAATCTATGCGGGAAATCCTGGGTTATGTTCCTATTGAACCAGATGGATCTGTAATGGTGACCGTACCAGCCAATGTTGCTTTTGCACTTAGCGTATTAAATGAAAAAGGGCAGCGTACTAGTGAGCGTCATCAAAACTGGCTGCAAGTCGCTCCAGGGGAATTAATAGAATGTAACGGTTGCCACACGGGTGCAAGCGAAGTCCCGCATGGGCGTAATGGCGCTGGGCCTGAACCGGTCAATACGGGGGCAGAGACTGTTGGTCTTCCTTTTCCGGGAACGTCTCCTGCCGGGCCTGATGAAGATACACCCTTTGGTGTGCTAATGGGGGAAACCATGGCGCAGGCCTATACCGAAAATTATGGTATTCGAAATCTAAGCCCTGATATTACTTATACTGATGAGTGGGTCGTTCCTGCCGATACAGACAATGATATTAGCTATGCTTATGAAGATTTAACGACACCAATGCCAATTAAGGAAACTTGTGAAGGGACTTGGGGACTAGGGTGTCGAATAGTGGTGAACTATGAAACACATATTCATTCTCTATGGTCGGTGCCGAGATCACGTATCGTCGATGAACTTGAAGAAGACCGTACCTGTACATCCTGTCATAGTAATGTAGACAGTGAAGGGGAAACTCAAGTTCCGGTTGAGCAGTTGGATTTGAGTAATGGTCCTTCAACTGACGATCCAGATCACTATAAGTCTTATCGTGAGCTATTATTTAATGATAATGAAGTTGAACTGGTTGAAGGCATTTTAATTGACCGCTTAGTCGATAGCGATCAGCCAGTGTTGGATGACGAAGGTGAGCCGCTTCGTGATGAATTCGAAAACATTATTTACGTCCAGGAAACTGTACCAGTGGGGCCAACTATGAATACAGCAGGTGCTTTGAGAAGTGGGGAATTTTTAGACTTGTTTGAAGCAGGTGGTTCTCATGAAGGTGATCTCACTTTATCCGAGCTTAAGTTGATTTCTGAATGGTTGGACCTTGGGGCGCAATACTTTAACGACCCTTTTGCGGCACCAATTAACTAGTATTGATTACATAGAGATTTTCCTCGTGTGTAGAGAAGAGTTGAACGTTGCATGATTAAAAAAGGATATTTATGTCAGGCTTAACACGCTGCCAGTATTCTTGCTTGGTGGTCTTCATTTTGTCGCTGTTCTCATGGCCTGTTTTAGCCAGTGAGGCCGAAACTCGTGAAGACCATGCCGGGTCTACCGTATTTGCGCCTCAGCTTAAAGTGGTACTTCCTTTTGTGGAATGGCGCACAGGCCCCGCGCAAGGTTTCCCTGTATTCCATATCAGCGAAAAAGGGGAGTGGCTAGAAGTTTCAACTCGAAAGACGGAGTGGTTAAAAGTTCGTGATCGCAAAGGTAATGAAGGTTGGTTGAATATTGCTGATGTATTGCAGATGGAAGACGCTAATGGCGAAACTGTGAAGATCACAGAACCAGTCTTTGATGACTTCAATACACGTCGCTGGGAAGCAGGTTTGATGAGTGGTCAGTTTGACAAAGCAGCCCTTAATTCGGCTTATCTGGGCTATTGGATGACCAACAACATATCTCTTGAATTATGGGGGAGTCAGGTGCTGGGTGATTCGGCTGAGATAAAAGTCGCAAGCGTGAACTTGCTTCATCAGCCATTTCCTTCCTGGAAGTTCTCACCGTTTTTTACTTTAGGGGCGGGCATGGTATTTATCAGCCCCAAGGCGACCTTATCTGAAGAAGCAAAGCGGGACGAAGAATCTATTCATGCCGGTATAGGGGCACGATATTACTTGAGCGACCGTTATTTTGTTCGTATGGAAGTGAAGGACTATAAAATTTTTACTAACCGTGAAAGCAACGAAGAAGCGACAGAATGGAAAATTGGATTAAGCGTGTTCTTTTGAAGAAGCGCAAACAATGTATTTGGTTGATGGTTTTAACCCTGTCAGCGGTGGTGGGGAATGCTTGTGCTGAGCAACATAGCCCATTAATAGAGCCTGATGTAAAGCCGGTAGTGCTTGATGAGGCAATGATCGACTCAGAGAATTTTGAGCTCGGCGTATTTACCGGCGTGATGAACATTGAAGATTTCGAGTCTGCATTGGTTTACGGCACTCGTCTGGCGTTTCATTTAAGTGGAAACCTGATGTTTGAAACGCATATCGGGATGAGTGAAGCAGGGCAAAGCAGCTTTGAGACCCTTGGTGCTGTAGAGGTGTTATCGAGTGATGACCGTGATTACCTTTACTATAACTTTGGGGTGGCATTTAAGCTTCCTGGCGAAAGCTATTTTGGCCGAGATTATGCCTTTAACAATAACGTTTACGTATCTGCAGCTGTTGGTGCAACAGACTTTGCCGGAGAAACCCGTTTAACGGGGGTAGTCGGATTGGGGTACCAATTACTACTGACTGATTTTGTCTCTTTACACTTTACAGCGAAAGAGCACTTTTACGAAATAGATGTCGTAGGGCCTGAGAAAATCAGTTTTAACTCAGAGCTGGGAATGGGTGTGTCCCTGTTCTTCTAGGCATGCTTGGAAGGGTTTAAAAAATGAAAGTATTTACTGAAAAGAATTGAGGGAATCAATATGCGAATGACCATAGCCAAGTCTCTAGTGACAGCCGCTTTGTTGAGTTTATCTGGCCTATCGAGTGCTGAGCAACTGAGTGGCGCGGCACCCGACTTTACGCTCAAAAGTAATCAAGGAAGCAATATCCGGCTTGAAGAGTTAAAAGGAGAAGTTGTGATGCTGAACTTCTGGGCTTCATGGTGTGGGCCATGTCGTCAGGAAATGCCCTTGATGAATGATATTTTTGCCAAATATGAAGACTTGGGTTTTACCATTTTAGCGGTCAATGTGGATGAAGATTCAGCTGATGCAGATCGCTTTTTGAAAGCTGTGCCGGTTGATTTTCCTGTGGTCTATGACTCGACAAGCAAGGTAAGTGAGATGTACGAGGTGGATGCGATGCCGACAACTG
>NZ_LWGG01001627.1:0-849 GCF_001635365.1 Oleiphilus sp. HI0128
AAAGCGATTCACGCTACCTCAGCTCAGTTATATAAGAAACTAGAGGATGCTGAGGATTGGCTGCGAGCGGATTTTTCTTTAGCCATTAATCTTCTAGAAGCAAATAGTGAATGGTTTGCTGCACAGGTTGCAAACAATGCTATTGGCGCTCTGAAGGAGGTTGAGCAGAGTTTATCAAATGAAGAGGTGCTCAGTGATGAACTAGAGCAAGTGAAAACTGATACACAAAAGCCGCATGGTGGCGATAAGCTTGACCTTGACTCACTTAGTCTTGTCTCCAAAGATGACTTTGAAGATTGGCTTAGTGCCAATATGGGTATCAAGTACCTAGAAGCTGAACTTGGTTACGAGCTTCATGAGGTTTGTTTAATTGTTTCGTACCTGTTTGGAGAAACAATTGGAAAGGAAGATTGTCCTCTGGCACCCCATGCAATTTTCAGCACCTTAAAAACAGCTATCGAGCAACTAGAAATCCCGGCGGCTCCCCAGATTGTCATCTATAAAGCGCTGTCTCGTAGCTTTCTTGAAGACTTAAGAGAGTCATATCTTGAGATAATCGGCACTGTCAAAAAAGTCCAAGTTAATTACAAGCCTAAGCAAACTCAAGAGCCGTTAACAAAGACAGAAAGTGAAGCAGATGCCGCACAAGAAGCCAGTTCAGCCGAAGAGACAGTAAATCACAATGTTGAAGGGCTGAGTGATGCACCAGTTATTGGAGGGGGCTCTTCAGCCGCGTCTATCCTTGAAAATCGCCACCAATATAAAGCTCAAGAAAACAGCACATTAGATACTTTGTCACGTCTGCACACCTCCTCTACTAGTGGGGGGCAATTAGGCTTAGCTTCTGCT
>NZ_LWGG01001628.1:0-1219 GCF_001635365.1 Oleiphilus sp. HI0128
TACTAATCTAAGGGGTGTGCAATGAAGTTTGTTGATGAAGCGACAATTGGAGTAGAGGCTGGTAAAGGTGGTAACGGTTGCTTGAGCTTTCGTCGAGAGAAGTACATTCCGAAGGGTGGGCCTGATGGTGGAGATGGCGGAGACGGCGGTTCAGTTATTCTGGTGGCAAGTGAGTCGCTGAATACTTTGGTCGATTATCGTTATGTCAGGCATTATCGCGCTCAATCTGGTGAGCAGGGTGCCGGGCGTAATTGTACTGGAGCAAAGGGTGAGAGTTTGTTTCTTCAGGTTCCGGTAGGGACTTCAGTTATCGACACGGACACTGAAGAAGTGCTAGGGGATTTGACTGAGATCGGGCAAGAGCTCATCGTGGCGCAAGGTGGCTTTCATGGTTTGGGTAACACTCGTTTCAAATCCAGTGTGAATAGAGCGCCCCGTCAGACAACTAAAGGGAGTGAAGGTGAGTCACGTAGCCTGCGTTTGGAGTTGAAGGTGTTGGCGGATGTAGGTTTGCTTGGTATGCCTAATGCAGGTAAGTCTACGCTGATTCGTTCAATTTCTGCAGCTAAGCCTAAAGTGGCTAATTACCCCTTCACAACGTTAGTACCTAATTTGGGTGTAGTGCGTGTTGAAGAGCATAAGAGTTTTGTGGTTGCTGATATTCCAGGCTTGATTGAGGGTGCTGCAGAAGGAGCGGGCCTTGGTGTTCGTTTTCTGAAGCATTTGGTAAGAACTCGTCTGTTGCTTCATGTTGTTGATATGGCGCCTTACGATGGCTCAGATCCGGCTCAGGTGGTGCAGGCGATAGCGGCTGAGTTGGAAAAGTTTAGCCCTACCTTGGCTTCCCGGGATCGCTGGCTGGTTCTGAATAAGCTTGATTTATTGCCAGAAGAAGATCGTAAGGCTATATGCGAGAAATTAGTAGAAGCGTTAAATTGGACGGGGCCCGTTTATCAGGTGTCGGCAATTAAGTCTGCTGGTCTAGCGAACTTGTGTCGGGATATCATGACATGGATTGATGAGAAGAATGCGGCTGAGGCAGCTGATGAAGCCTTAGCTGAGCAGGAGCAATTGATTAAGGATAAGATGCATCAGGAAGCTAGAGATAATCTAGAGGCTCTGAAGGCGGCTCGCAAGGCTAAGCGCCTGGCAGGTGAGGAGCTGGATGACGATTTTGATGACGGCGATGACGATGATGGTGTTGAAGTGGTATATGCTC
>NZ_LWGG01001629.1:0-1397 GCF_001635365.1 Oleiphilus sp. HI0128
TTATCGCATTCATTGAGTTCCGCCATCAACGTGTTTACGTAAAATACATTGTCGACCATAAAGAGTATGATCGGCTCACAAACCGTTATAGAAGAAAGGAGCTGAAATGAACATACAACACATTACACAGCTTGCGCATGAATTACAGAGTGAGATGCCATTTATCGCTGGTATACATTCACAGGAAGATCATCAAGAGGCACTTTTGCTTATGGATGAACTTATTGAGGACTATGATGCAAACTTGCTTCTTATTGATGTCTTGTGGGCAAAAATTCATGCGTATGAAGAAGAAGCCCCTGAGTTTCATGATTTTAACACTAGTATCGAGTCTAAAGATGCAGGCGCATCCATGTTGCGATTGCTGATGGATCAGCATAACTTAACTATGTCAGATTTTAAAAATGAGATTGGCCCGAAAAGTTCAGTATCTATGATATGTAGCGAGAAGAGGTCACTTACTAAAGAGCATATTGAAAAACTTTCAAGACGTTTCGAAATCAGTCCGTCGTTATTTTTCTGACCAGGCTGTACAGTTAATCTTTAAAGTGTCCAATAAGATCTATTATTGGACATAGTGTATGAGTTAATCTAGTCTTTACTCATAAAGCGTTAAGTCCTATGGCAACTCCAAGATCAATCCCTTTATTCCCAGCATACAACGAGCTTAAAGACTTTGACTGGCGTGATTACCCACAGCTAGATCAGTTTTTCAACGACAACCCTAAGTGGTGCCGTGAACACTGGGATTGGGCGCGAGAGTATTTGATTTTCCTTGGCAGAAACAAATCTGAGCATACTTACATTAGATTCCGTTCTGACATAGAAAAATTTTTGCTGTGGAGTTTTTTGGTGGCAGAAAAGCCTGCTGTCGATTTTAGAAAGAATGACTTACTTGATTATTCAGAGTTCTTCTTTAAGCCACCGCAAACTTGGATAGGTCTAGCCAATGTGGATAAATTTGTACCGTCTGCTGGTCTGTACGAATTTAATAAAAGCTGGAGGCCTTTTAGATATATAGCCGAAGGTAGTGATGCTGATAAAAAGAAATACAGGCCTTCACAGCAATCTATACTTGCCATGTTTTCTGCTATAAGCGGTTTCTACACACACTTAATGGAGAGCGAAATAGCATTAGGAAATCCGGCAGGTCTTGCAAAAAAAGACTGTAAGCGATTAGTTAAGGATGCACAGGTAAAAGAAACAAAGCGGCTAGACCAGGCACAATGGGATTTACTACTAATTACGGCTGAAAAAATGGCTGACGAAGACTCACTCTTTGAGCGGAATATTTTTTTATTGGCTGCAATGAAAACAATGTTTTTGAGAATTTCTGAATTAGCTGAGCGTGACGACTGGATACCTGTTATGAGCCACTTTTGGCAAGACGATAAGAA
>NZ_LWGG01001630.1:0-503 GCF_001635365.1 Oleiphilus sp. HI0128
TGGAGTATACACTGTCATCATGTGTGGCTTTTATGGGATCAAAGATTTGCTTTCGTGAACTACAACTAACAAAAGCGTCTTAATTGTAGTTCACGGAAAGTTACTTAATTTAGTGTCAAGTTGTGACTCTTCTGCACAGGCGAATTGTTTTCCAAAGTATCATACAGTAATTTCGAATGTTCAAGAGGGTTCTTGACCGGATCCCAAATAGGAAAGAACCGCCGTTTAACGCTACTGACGATACGGTCTAGTAGGTTTGCAACTTTTATTGGAAGAAAAGCCCAGCGTAAAATTATGTATAGTCTTCTGCGCTGACACCAAAAATAGACCGATTCTTCTGCATACCATTTGTACCCCCAGCGCTTTTCAAATAGATCGTGTGAGTATTTTCCGATTTTTCTATTCCAGCGAAGGTCAAAATACTTTAGGTCGCTTAGGTTAGCTCGTGTGCCCAGGTTATCAAAGTAGATGACTGAGCGTGGTTCGGCATAGAGCTTCTCTCC
>NZ_LWGG01001631.1:0-1337 GCF_001635365.1 Oleiphilus sp. HI0128
AAGCCTTAATAACACGCTTATCGCTAACAGTTTACCTGCTAGTGATAATCTGACTTTAGATTTTGATCAAGGTGTAGCAGATCTTGACGTTAGGCATTTAGATGCTGGACAAATATTGTCTATTAACTTTGAACATGAGGATGGGCTCAGTGAAACGCCACTTATGCAAGGTCTTATGTCTAATGCCTTTGTTGTCTCTCCTTCCTTGATTGAGTCGACTGTACCGAGCGCGCCAAGTTGTTCTTCTCCTTTTGGATCTTGCAGTGAGTTTGCAACGGTCGGTGATAATTTTACTCAGCAGCTTAGAGCTGTCTGCGCGGATGCAAGCGCAACAACGGCTGAGAGCTATATCAGTCCTTCGCCAATATCGTTGCGTAGTAATCTTATTGCACCGCTAAGTGGTGTTAATGCCAATGTTGCCGAGAGCAATGTGGCCTTTACATTGGCAGATGATGGTGTTGTGTCGGTGACGCAACAAATAGATGAGGTGGGGGTTTTCACTATGGAAGCCTATGCCGTGCCCGATTATGCGGGTGAAGTCGTCAGCGGTGGTACAAGTGGTAATGTTGGTCGGTTTATCCCTGATCGTTTTGATGTGAGCTTTTCCGTCACAGGAGGAAATTTTGCCCCAGCGTGTAATGTCGTTGGACTATCGCCCTTCACTTATATGAATCAGGCCTTTCAATGGAATACTGTCCCTGAATTGACGATAAGTGCTGTACGTGCTGATGGCACGATTACACAAAACTATGAAGGTGATTTTTGGCGCTTGGGTGCAAACCTGGAGCTAGATGAGTCTTGTGGTGGTAGTGTAGGCGTTAAGGGTTTTTGCTATACCGATAATGCAGCGACGGCGGCGACATTATCCTCGCCAGTTGGAGATATAAGTTATGGTGCGACAACAGATATTGATGGAACGCTTAGCTTACTTATCCACTCTAGTAACCCTAACTTCAGTTATGATCGACCTGCAGGGACCAATATCGTTCCTTTTGACGCAGATATTGATTTGGTCGTTACTTTGGAAGACGATGATGATGTGACAGGCACTAGTAATTTAGCAGCGCTTGGTTTCCAATTTAGCTCAGAATTACGGCAAGGACGGTGGAAAATGGAGAATGCCTATGGGCCTGATACTCAAGCGTTAAAAATGAAGGCTTACCCCCAATATTATTCTAGCGCCGGAACCTTTGTTGCCCATACTGATGATCAATGTACCGCAGTTGTTCCAACTGTTACACCTTTAGGTAGTGGTGCTACGAGCTTAGAAGATATTCTTGTGGGTTCAGAGTTAACTACCTTAAGTGTGAATGCTCCTCTCGATGATGCGCAAAATG
>NZ_LWGG01001632.1:0-1921 GCF_001635365.1 Oleiphilus sp. HI0128
CTCTGCGCATGGTGCCAAGGTGAAAGCGTTCTCCTACTATATGCAAATGAAAGGCGAACTGGAACATCAGCTACTTGAGCTCAATTATCCTCATATAGCACTTGCTAGGCCTAGCCTATTACTCGGCGACAGAGGTGAATTTCGTCCAGCTGAAAAGCTAGGTGAAGTATTTATGGGCATACTCCCTGGCAATTTAAAAGCGATTCAAGCTCACGATGTTGCCGCTGCACTGATTCTTGAGGCAAATCGTTCTAAGCGGGGCACACAAGTGCTTAACTCAGCAATGATGCAAGGCGCGATAAAACAGCTAGAAAAGTAAACACCATGGCAAAGAACCCTGAAATCAGTACAGAGCAAATTCAAACTGAAATCGCTGAACTCAACGAGCAAATTCAGACACTCCAATTAGCAACACTTGGAAAAGATAAAGAGCCGTGCATCAGCTATACCCCCTTTCTGAAAACGGGCTCAGCTTACTACATTTTTATCAGTCAGCTTGCGACACACACGCACAATTTACTTGCTCACCCCAGTCTCTCTATTTTGATCATTGAAGATGAAGACAAGAGCAAAAACGTTTTTGCCCGCAAGCGACTAAACCTTAAGTGCAAAGCAGAAGAACTCAAGCAAGAAGACCCTGAATGGAACAATATTCTTGATGGCTTTGAAAAACGTCATGGAAATACAGTGAAGCTGCTTCGCTCTCTACCCGACTTTCATCTATTCAGACTAACTGCGGTTTCAGGTACTTATGTGAAAGGCTTTGGACAGGCTTTTGAGCTGACTGGAGACGATATTAAGCATATCAAAGCTTAAGCAGATTCCCCCTCGAAAAAACTTTCCCCGTGCTAAACCGCCAGCGAGCCGTGGAATGTTCTAACTACGAAGAGTTTCAATCGAGTCTGACCCCGTTGAAAACTTACTCACCCCATTTCGGCATCAAAGACTGTTCCAAGCCCAATTGAGATAAGATACGTGCTACAACAAAGTCGACCATATCTTCGATAGACTTTGGTTGATGGTAAAAACCTGGGCTTGCCGGGAGGATAACTGCCCCCATACGCGTGAGCTTGAGCATATTCTCTAGGTGAATTTCTGAGTAAGGTGCTTCTCTGGGAACTAGTATCAACTGACGACGCTCTTTCAAAGCCACGTCAGCGGCACGTTCGATCAGGTTATTACTTGCTCCCGTTGCGATGGCTGATAAGGACCCTGTACTACATGGGCAAACCACCATTCGACTCGGTGCAC
The DNA here is from genome assembly GCF_001635365.1 of Oleiphilus sp. HI0128. NCBI lineage: Bacteria > Pseudomonadati > Pseudomonadota > Gammaproteobacteria > Oceanospirillales > Oleiphilaceae > Oleiphilus > Oleiphilus sp. HI0128. The sequence continues at coordinate 1,252 of NZ_LWGG01001632.1, forward strand.
CGGAGCCAGATGCTAAAGGAGACATCCAATCCTCTTTGCCAAAAACACGAATCATTCCGGGCTCGGCAGAAAAATGGTCACTGAGGAAGGATTCCATTTGTGCTGCTTGTGCGGGCAACTTATATTCGGTTTCTGTGGCGATTACAATATGCGCTGCCTTGCTCACCATCAGGTAAACCGGCACGCTCTGCTTTAGTAAACATTCAATCAAGCGCAGAGCATACTGCGCGCCCGATGCACCAGTAATCGCTATTGATACCGGTTCGACCACCTTAGTCATTCACCTGTTCCTCTAGCGCTTCCACTAACTTGCCATGAATACCTGCGAAGCCGCCATTGCTCATGATCACAATATGACTTTCACCCGAGAGCTTAGACTTTACCTTATTGATTAAGTCATTAAGGGTATTGCCAAGCTCATGCTTAGTGCTTTGCTTGCTTGCCGTTTGAGCAATCAAGTCATCCAACCAAGTCATATCCGACAAGTCTGCCCAAACCACATGATTGGCCTCTTCAGCACTGGCTAATAGCGTCTGAGCATGAACACCCATCTTCATGGTATTTGAACGAGGTTCGATTAGCGCAATAATCATCTTATCCTGACCAACCTTATTACGCAAGCCAGCCAAGGTGGTTTGGATAGCCGTCGGGTGATGGGCGAAGTCATCAT
>NZ_LWGG01001633.1:0-822 GCF_001635365.1 Oleiphilus sp. HI0128
CAATTCGAATTTAGCAGCATGTGCTTCACGCTCATCTTCTTGAGAAGGATCGTGCATTTCACGGATCTTAGGCTGACGATATAAAGCATTGCTATCAACGCCAATTTTTCCATCCAAGCAGTGGATGTTACCTTCGTCTGTAATGACTAGAGGGTTGATTTCTAATAGTGCGAAATCATGATCATTGAACATGTTCGACAAACCCATAAACACTTTTACGAACTGCTTGATCTGATCGCCTTCAAGACCTAACTTGAATGCAAGCTCACGACCTTGATACTGCTGTGGGCCAACCAGTGGATCAATTTCAGCTTTGTGAATCAATTCAGGCGTTTCTTCAGCAACAGTTTCAATTTCAACACCGCCTTCAGTAGAAGCCATAAACACTACGCGCTGAGACGCTCTATCTACGACGGCACCCAAGTACAATTCGTTAGCAATATCAGTGCAACTTTCAACAAGAATTTTTGCAACTGGCTGACCACTCTCGTCTGTTTGATACGTGACAAGATTCTTACCCAACCAGCTCTCAGCAAAGGCCTTGATCTCTTCTTTGGACTTAACCAGCTTAACGCCACCTGCTTTACCACGGCCACCTGCGTGAACCTGGCACTTCACTACCCACATATCGCCGCCAATTTTATCGGCTGCAGCAGCCGCTTCGTCAGCTGTGTCACATGCATAACCTGTAGAAACAGGCAGTCCGTATTCAGCAAAGAGTTGTTTTGCCTGATACTCGTGTAAATTCATAATTCATTCCGTCATTTAATTGATTAATGCCACTCGTATTAAGTGGCCGGACAAAATCTCGGTCAATCCTTA
>NZ_LWGG01001634.1:0-621 GCF_001635365.1 Oleiphilus sp. HI0128
GTTAGATGAAGCAGATCAGGATGATGATATTCCTGAGCAAATGCTGAATTTGTCTCTGTAATGTATATGTTGATTGAATTGGACACATTGGTATGAGTTGTGAGCAACATATGCACGAGACGGTGCTATTACAAGAAGCAGTTGACTTATTGGTGACGAATTCTTCAGGTGCCTATGTTGATGCAACCTTTGGTCGTGGTGGGCATAGCTCAAAAATACTAGAAGCTTTGGATAAAGATGGCTCGTTGATCGCTATTGACAAAGATTTGGAAGCAATATCTGCGGCACAGAGTCGATTTGTTGATGAAGAGCGATTTTCGATTGTGCACGGCTCCTTCGCAGATATTCGTGAGCATTTGAGAGTTTGTGGGCAAGAGAAAGTTTCGGGCGTGTTAGCGGATTTGGGTGTGTCATCTCCGCAGCTTGATAATGCTGAGAGAGGCTTCAGTTTTATGAATGATGGTCCGCTAGATATGCGGATGGATACCACGCGCGGAGTGAGTGCCGCACAGTGGATCAAAGAGGTCGATGAGAAAGAGATGGTTCAGGTATTTTTCGATTATGGCGAAGAAAAGTTTGCTAGGAAAATAGCTAGAGGTATCAAAGAGGCATTGCTGGGTC
>NZ_LWGG01001635.1:0-905 GCF_001635365.1 Oleiphilus sp. HI0128
AGCAGGCCAAGAAGCAATCTCCTTGTATTATCTTTATCGATGAGATCGATGCTGTCGGTCGCCATCGTGGTGCGGGTATGGGTGGTGGTCATGATGAGCGTGAGCAAACACTGAACCAGCTCTTGGTAGAGATGGACGGCTTTGAAGGTAGTGAAGGTGTCATTGTTATTGCTGCAACCAATAGGCCGGATGTTCTAGACCCAGCATTGTTAAGACCGGGGCGTTTTGACCGTCAAGTTGTGGTCGGTTTGCCAGATATACTTGGTCGTGAGCAAATTCTGAAGGTGCATATGAAAAAGGTGCCTTTAGCTGAGGATGTTGCGCCAAGTTTGATTGCCCGTGGTACGCCAGGATTTTCAGGTGCTGACTTGGCGAACCTGGTTAACGAAGCTTCCCTGTTTGCGGCACGAGCTGATAAGCGTGCAGTTGAAATGACAGACTTTGAGCTTGCTAAAGATAAGATTATGATGGGCGCAGAGCGCAAGTCTATGGTGATGTCTGAGAAGGAAAAGCTTAATACGGCTTATCATGAAGCGGGACATGCAATTGTTGGTCGTGTTTTACCAGAACATGATCCGGTTTATAAGGTAAGTATTATTCCGAGAGGTCGTGCTTTGGGTGTGACGATGTTCCTGCCTGAAGAAGATCGTTATAGCTTGAGTCGCAAGCAGCTTATCAGCCAGATTTGTTCGCTTTATGGTGGCCGAATTGCCGAAGAAATGACATTAGGTATGGATGGTGTCACAACCGGCGCATCAAACGATATTCAGCGTGCGACAGAGATTGCTAGAAATATGGTAACCAAGTGGGGCTTGTCCGATAAGTTAGGGCCCTTGCTTTATGATGATGCCCAAGAAGAAGTGTTTTTAGGAAAGTCCGCTGGCAGTGGCGGTTCTCATGTGGCG
>NZ_LWGG01001636.1:0-993 GCF_001635365.1 Oleiphilus sp. HI0128
TGACAACTGATTCTTATTTGTCACCGACCCCTTAGGCTCTTCTACGGATCGTGGCGCTGACAATGCCGATGAGCTTCAGCGACAAGAAGATAAGATAGTGAATGCTATTCTAGCGATGAATGCTGATATCGTCGGTTTGATGGAAATAGAAAATGACGGTTTTACTGAACAGAGTGCGATTGCTAGCTTAGTCGCGGCAATTAATGCGGCAGGTGGCGATTATGCTTATATTGATCCAGGTGTCGATCAAATTGGTACGGATGCAATTGCTGTTGGTCTTATTTATAGAAGTACCCAAGTAAAACCGATAAAACAAACGGTCATTCTGGATAGCTCGGTAGATTCGAGGTTTAATGATGATAAGAATCGACCAGTCTTAATCCAAACCTTTAAAGAAAAAGGTTCAAAGGAGAAGCTTACCGTTGCAGTCAATCATTTAAAATCAAAAGGAAGTGATTGTGACGAATTGGGTGATCCTGACATGAATGATGGCCAAGGCAACTGTAACTTAACACGTACAAGTGCCGCGACAGCATTAGTCGATTACTTGAATTCTGATCCAAGCAATAGTCGCGATAGTGATTTTCTGATCATTGGTGATTTAAATGCATATGCTAAAGAAGACCCCGTTTCTGTCATCAAAGAGGCTGGTTATGTTGATTTGTTTGAACACTTTGTAGGTGATAAGCCTATTCTTACGTGTTTTATGGGCAGGCAGGTTCACTTGACCATGCTTTAGCGAGTGACAGCTTAAGCTCACAGGTAAGCGGAGTCACTGAGTGGCATATCAATACCGATGAGCCTCGTGTTCTTGATTACAACACTGAATATAAGAGTGATACTCAAGTAGCGGATCTGTATAGCGCTAGCCCGTACAGAGCTTCAGATCATGACCCTGTGATTGTTGAGCTAGCTTTGAAATCACCGTTAAAGGGTGATTTTGATGAGGATGGTGTTTTGGGCTTTGCCGACTTTTTAATCTTGATTGATCAT